>CALZIC010000221.1 GCA_945787285.1 uncultured Desulfuromonadales bacterium | reverse complement strand
TGATGAGCCAGTTCAACCCCAAGAACCCCAAGTCGAGCATGCTGCGCACCCACTGCCAGACCTCGGGCTGGAGCCTCACCGAGCAGGACCCGTACAACAACGTGGTCCGCACCACCATCGAGGCGATGGCCGCGGTTCTTGGCGGCACCCAGTCGCTGCACACCAACGCGCTCGACGAGGCGATCGCCCTGCCGACCGACCACAGCGCGCGCATCGCCCGCAACACCCAGCTGATCATCCAGGAAGAGTCGGGCATCACCAACGTGGTCGATCCCCTGGGCGGCTCCTACTACGTCGAGTCTCTGACCAGCTCGCTGATCGAGGAGGCGCAGACGATTCTCGACGAGATCGAATCGCTCGGCGGTATGACCAAGGCGATCGAGTCGGGGATGCCCAAGCTGCGCATCGAGGAGTCTGCGGCCAAGAAGCAGGCGTCGATCGACAGCGGCCGCGACGTTATCGTCGGGGTCAACAAGTACCAGCTCGCCGAGGAGCAGCCGATCGAGGTGCTCGACATCGACAACACCGCGGTGCGTGAGTCGCAGATCGCCCGTCTGCAGAAGATGCGTGCCGAGCGCGACGAGGCGGCCTGCCAGAAGGCCCTTGCCGCCATTACCGCCGCGTGCGAGAATAAAGATGGAAACCTGCTCGGACTCTGTGTCGATGCGGCCCGTCTGCGGGCGTCGGTCGGCGAGATCTCCGACGCGATGGAGAAGTCCTTCGGTCGCCATCGCGCTGAAATCAAACTCGTTTCGGGAGCCTACGGATCCGTGGTGAATGAAGATCAGGATTTTGCCGCACTGAAGAAGCGCATCGACGCCTTTGCCGCCGGCGAAGGGCGCCGTCCCCGCATTCTCATCGCCAAGATGGGCCAGGACGGTCACGACCGCGGCGCCAAGGTGGTGGCTTCGGCCTATGCCGACGCCGGCTACGACGTCGATGTCGGCCCCCTGTTTCAGACTCCGGAAGAGGCGGCCAAGATGGCGGTGGAGAACGACGTGCACGTGGTCGGCGTCTCCAGCCTCGCCGCCGGTCACAAGACCCTGGTGCCGCAGCTCGCCGCCGAGCTCAAGAAGCTCGGTGCCGAGGATATCGCCATCGTCTGCGGCGGGGTCATCCCCCGGCAGGATTACGACGAGCTCTTCGCGGCTGGCGCCTCCAAGGTCTTCGGGCCCGGCACGCCGATCACCAGATCGGCCGGCGAAACCCTCGATGCCATCGAGGAAAAACGGAAGTAAGTTGCCATAGGAAAGGGGCCAGGTCTGAGGGCCTGGTCCCTTTTTTTAACAAGAATCCAGGAGGCAGGATTCAGAATTCAGATTAAGGGAAAGGCTTCTCCTTCTGACTCCTGACTTCTGATTTCTGGATTCTTTTTTAGAGGTTTCAACTTGTTCAAAATTCACGACATCGCAGAAGGGGTGAAAAAAGGGCAGCTGCGCGCCCTGGCCAAGGCCATCACCTTGATTGAAAGCCGCAACGTCGATCATTCGGTCGCCGCGACCACCCTGCTCGATGAGCTGCTGCCGGCCTCGGGAAAGTCGATCCGCATCGGCATCTCCGGGGTGCCAGGCGCAGGAAAAAGCACCACCATCGAGGCGCTCGGCCTTTACCTGACCGGCCTGGGGCACAAGGTGGCGGTTCTGGCCGTCGATCCCAGCTCGCAGATCTCCGGCGGCAGCATTCTCGGTGATAAGACCCGCATGGAGCTCCTCTCCCGCGATTCCAACGCCTTTATCCGCCCTTCTCCGTCCGGGGATACCCTCGGCGGGGTGGCGCGAAAGACCCGGGAGACCATGCTGATCTGCGAGGCCGCAGGGTATGACGTCATCATCGTCGAAACGGTCGGAGTCGGCCAGTCGGAAATCACCGTGGCCTCCATGGTCGACTTTTTTCTGCTGCTGCAGATTGCCGGGGCCGGCGACGAACTGCAGGGGATCAAGAAGGGGGTCATGGAGATCGCCGATGGTATCGTAATCAACAAGGCCGACGGGGAGAACCGCCCCCGCGCCGAACTGGCCCGCCAGCAGTACGCTAACGCCCTGCATCTGCTCAAGCCGAAAAGTGTCAACTGGCAGGTCCCCGCGCAGCTCTGCAGCGCCCTCAACAACGAGGGGATCGTTGAACTTTGGGAGATGGTGCTGAACTACCGCAAGGCTATGCAGGCCAGTGGCGAGTTCGATGAGAAAAGGCGCCTGCAGGCGACCGACTGGATGTGGACCCTGGTGATGGACGATTTGAAGGACATCTTCATGCGCGATCGAAACGTCGAGGCCCTGCTCGGTCAGGTGCAGGAAGGGGTCGCCGCCGGAGTGACCACCCCGAGCGCCGCCGCCCGCCGCCTGCTGGAGGCGTTCCGCCGCCACGGGTGATTTGTCGAAGGGCAAGAAATACGGTCCTGCAGCCCAAAAAAAGGATGGGACCGAAAAAATATTGTAAGTTAAACGTTAACCTAACAGTGAGGACATAGCATGGCAAAGTTGATCAGTCACGTCGGCATCGCGGTAAAGAGTCTGGACGCAAGCATCCCTTTTTATCGGGATGTGCTGGGAATGGAATTCGAGGGGACCGAAGTGGTCGAAGAGCAGAAGGTCAAGGTGGCCTTTCTGGTCATCGGCGAAAGCCGCATCGAGCTGTTGGAGCCGACATCCGACGACTCCCCGGTGGCCAAGTTTCTCGAGAAAAACGGCGAAGGCACCCACCATATCGCCTACCAGGTAGACGACCTGGAGGCGGCGCTGGCCGACCTCAAGACCAAGGGAGTGCGTCTGATCGATGAAAAGCCGCGCCGCGGAGCCCACGGGGCCCTCATCGCTTTTATTCACCCCAAGGCCAGCGGCGGGGTGCTGACCGAGCTCTGCCAAGCTCACTAGCCTTAAAGTAAAACAATGTTTGCGTGAGACTTTACGGGAAAAGCTGCTTATAGAATGGTGTGTTGGGGGTTTTGGGTGTTTTGCTCTTGACTTTGGGTTTTATAAAAATATACTGAATGCCCGATTAGTAGAACAGCATGTTCTATGGGGGGTTGACTAGGGGGGTCCGCTTGTTAAACTTGAAGGGATGCATAGCGTCTTCACTCATTCAGGTACGGAAGGACTCAACATGAAAAAAAGTTTTCTCGCACCACTTATAACGTTCCTTCTCATTTTTTTTATGGCCGCTCCGGCCTGGTCCCTCGAGCAGGGGACGGTGCCCCCGGATTTCCAGCTGTCTGATCTCGACGGCAAGGAATTCCGCCTCTCCGAGCACAAGGGGGAGGTCATGATTCTCAAGCTGGCCACCACCTGGTGTCCCACCTGCCGCCAGCAATCGGCCGATTTTCACGAAATCGGCGATTTCCTCAAGGAAAACAACATCCGCCTGGTCGAGGTCTTTGTTCAGGATTCCGAAAAGATGGTTCGCGAATATATCGAGAACGAGGACTACCCCATGGCCTTCGACGCCATTCTCGATGACGGCCGGGTTCTCAAGGACTACAGCGTTTACCTGATTCCCCGTGTTCTACTGATCGGGCCCGATTTCACCATCAGTCGCGACGGCAACATGCTGCCCGCCGACGAGTTGAAAAAGGAGCTCGAAAAGCTCGTGGCCAAGGTGTCGGCCGTGCCGGAGGCCGCAGTCGAGGCTGTACCGGAGTCCGCAGCCGAGGTGAAGTAGGTCCGGGGGCTCCTCGTGATCGGAGCGTAAAGGGGAAAGTTGAGTTTTTTAATGGACGATCTCTACTTCATCTGATAAAAGCATACAGTGCACCGGTTTCTGGGCGTGTCGTAAAAGCAACACTGTGGTCAGGTTTCAACAACAAGTTGCGGGCCAGACCGGGGGCCAAACTGGAGTGATGAGAAAAGATGGAGGATTTACAGCTGGTTAGGGAGTTGTTGTCGATTATTGATTAGTTGGCACTTTTCTTGCCAGTAAGAGCGTGTGGCAAAGACACGCAAAACCCTGCAAAGGGAAAACAAACACAGGTTCACAAAGAAGACAATCTTACGAAAGGAGGTGGAAGCATGAAAAAACTGGTTTCTTTTCTGCTGGTAGCTGCTCTGGCTGTAACCCTGTCCGCATGCGCTACGACCAAAAGTGGCGGCGCCGCCAAGGTGAAGTGCCCTGCTTGTGGGTACGAGTTTGATACCCCTGCCGACAACTAAAAATGTTTTTTCTTCGGAGTCCTGTTTTTAAAGGATGAAGAACGGTGCGACCTGCTGCCTGGCAGCAAAAAAAATTATTATTTATGGATTTAGGAGGCAAAAGTGAGCAAGTTTAAAGTAGCAGTGGCGACCATCGTTGCCCTGGCGATGGCAGCCCCAGCCATGGCGTTTGATGTCAAATGGAGCGGCGACTTCAACAACCGCATGGCCTATGTCACCGACGGCGACCTCTTCACCAACAGCGGACTCTCCAGCGACGCCGCCAATTACTACAATGTCACCAGCATCTCACTTCCCGGTGCTAGCAATACCGAAAAGGAAAGCGGTGAAAGTGACTTCTTCGGCGACCTCAAGTACCGCGCCTGGCTGACCGCCAGCGACGACGAGAAGAAAGTCAAGGGTGTCCTCGGTTTCGAGTTCGGTTCCCGTAAGTACGGTGCTACCGGCGCCGACTTCGGCGGTGATGACAACGTCTTCGAACTGCGCCACGCCTACGTCGACTTCGAAGTCCCCTTCGACAAAGCAGCCCGCGTCTCCGTCGGCCTGCAGCCCGTTGGCTACAACAAGTTCGTCTGGTCCGATAACGGCGGTGGCGTCAAGTACAAGGCCAAGCGCGGCGACCTCTCCTACTCCCTCGGCTGGTTCCGCAACGAAGTCACCCCTGCCTTCGGCGATGAGCAAAAGCTGACAAACGACGACGCCTACGCCTTCGACGTCGATTACAACCTGGGTGGCGGCTCGGTTGGCGCATTCGTCATCTACATGGAGTTGGACCAGGAGATCTGGTACGGCCTTGAAGGCAGTGGCCAGGCCGGCAACCTCTTCTTCGGCGGTACCGCTATCTACCTCGACGGCCAGGTCACCCACGGCCCGTCTGACACCGATGTCGACCGCAAGGCCTACCTGCTGAACGGCGAAGTGACCGCCAAGATCGACGCCGCCAAGGTTCGCCTCGGCTACCTCTACGCCTCCGGCGACGACGACGCTACCGACGACAAGTTTGAGAACTTCGACAGCATCGACGTGTTCATGGGCGGGTTTGGCAGTGCCGTTCTCTTCCCCAACCTGGCTGACGACAACGCTCCCATCAACAGCCCCTACGTACAGGACAAGGGTCTGAGCCTCCTCTACCTCGGTGGCGACATCGCCCTGAGCGACAAGGCCTCCGTGGGCGCCAGCTACCTGTGGTGGAATACTGCTGAGGACCTCGACGGCGCCGACGCTGACACTAAAGGCGATACCGCTCTCGGCCACGAAGTTGCCGTGCGCGGCAGCTACAAGATTGCCAAAGGGCTCACCGCAGCCCTCAACGCCGGTTACCTCATCGGCGACGATGCCTGGGACGAGCTCGGCATGGCTGGCGACTCGGACGACGTCTTCCGTACTGACGTCGGCTTCCGCTACAAGTTCTAAAGTGCTGTAAATACATGATTGTGTTATTTTCTAGGCCGGGCCCTGCGCCCGGCCTTTTTTTTAACGTAAAGGCGCGAAGATAGTAGCTAAAATAGTTCACCTCAGGTAATATTCAAAATTGTCTTTTGTCTGAATCTTCGCTCGTTGACGTTAAGACGGTGGTAAAAGATAACAGCCCCTTTTTTAGATGCAGGAGGTTCGATTTTGATAATGCGACGTATTGCTGGTTTTGTTCTGTTGCTGCTTGCGGCCCTCATTATATCAACCGGAGTGTCCGTTGCGGGTGATTCCGGGAAGGACTTATCCGGCTACGTGATCATGCCGGTAGGCGGGGAATTCCTCATTGACCTCGATGCCACCAATGGGGTGGCCGTCGGCGACCTGTTTAATGTGGTCCAGCCCGGGGAGAAGATCATTCATCCCGTCACCAACGAGGTCATCGGAACTCTCGATGAGACCAAGGGCGTGCTCAAGGTTACCCGTATAAAATCCGGTTATTCCTATGCCGTTCCCGTCGGCGAGGCTCATGGGGTTGTGCGGGGGGACGCGATCCGCCGGGCCGATAGTCAGCCTGTACTGGCTGAAAAGCCCACAGCTGCGGCCCCAGTTGTCGAATCAGACCTCGAAGCCCGGCTTCGAGCCCTGGAGGAGCGGCAAGCCCGAATCGTTCCACCCGGCAGGGAAGGGGGCCCCGCACCAGTTGAGTCCTCGGCACCTTATAGGCTCGACACCGTACCCTCTCTGGGGGGAGGCCCGGTTAAGTACGGGGCTGTCTTCGGTGGTTTCAAGAATGTCGGCAATCTCTCGCATGTGGCTTCCATGGCTGATTTCCTCAAACTGGAGGGCCGTCTGCTGATGGCGTCAACCGACGGCAAAGAGGTTCAGGTTTACGCTGTCGGGGAAGACCTGACCCTGCTTGCGCAGGGAGATACCGGATATGTTGCAGATATCCACACCGTCCAGTGGTGGATGCCCTCCGCTGGTGGCGTTCCCCACCTTGCCATTACCACCTGGAATGGCAGCGAGATGGAAAGTGCACTGTTCAGTTTTTCCGGAGATAAACTGACCATGGTGAACGAGCACATTCGCTATATCCTCGGGGCCTTCGACCGGGATGGGGACGGTAGCCCCGAATCACTTCTGGGCCAGAGTTTTGACCAGGACACCTTTTTTGGCACCCAGGTCAGTCTCCTTTCGCTTGAGGGGACCTCCCTCCAGGCCACGAACCTCGACTTCGAGCTGCCTTCTCGGTTTACCGTGCAGGGAAGCCTTTTGGTTGACATCACCGGGGATGGCCGCGCGGAAACCGTTTTCATCCGGGACAATCTCCTCTACATTTATTCGGGGCAGAATCGCCTTTATAAATCCCCCAAGGTGATTGGCGGTACCCTGTCGGTGGCCACTTTCAATACCAATGCGGTTAACCCGCGTGAGCCTATGAATGCTTATGCCTCCTTTGAGGTGCGCCCGGTTGCTGCCGATCTCGACGGTGACGGAAGGGTGGAACTTGTAATGGTAGCCTCTGACCGGAACCCGCTGTCCGCCCCCGGGATTGGAACCGGTGTTCAAAGGAGTTGGTTGGCTGTTTTCAAGTACCGCGAGGGAATGTTTGTCAAGGGGGCCTTGGGTGACGAATTGGATATTCCTCTCCAAGGCCTGACCATGGAAAAAGATCGTGTTCTTTTCGTCGCCAGTGAGCCTGAGTCCTTCATTGGCGGGGGTGGCGCCAGCCACCTTCTTTCCTTCTCTCTTGCCAAATAGAATTTGATCCCACAATCGGTTTCTCTGTTTCAAAGGCCCGGCTCTTTTGCCGGGCCTTTGTTGTATGAACCTTTAGCAGATCACGGTGTTTTAATATCAGGGTAAGCCCCGAGATGTCCGGCGCATAATGGTGGGATATTGGTGTCATATGGCCGGCTAGATGACAAAATACCGAAGCCCCAAAGGAAAATATCAGGTATTGAGAATGACTCGATGCGTTGAATTTAATATATAGAGTGATCTTTGCATAATTGCAAAACATTGATTAATGGTGATAGATTAGGGGTGGCCAAGAGTCTGCAAGCAAGCCCGGCATCTGGCGGGGGAATGGGCACGAAAAATGCTTCTAAACATCGGTTGAAGGCCGGGCTTGCCCGGCAGGGACAAACCCTATATTGAGGAGACTTTCAGGTATGAAGAAATGGACCCGGATGTTAGCTGTTCTTTTCACGGCATCGTTTTTGGTGGCCGGCTGCAGCCCCAAAGTGCAGGAACTGGTCGTGGTGCCGCAGGCGCCCGCCCCGCAGAAACCTGCACTCAAGCAGGATCCGGCCCTGGTCATCACCACGGCCGAGGTCATGGCGCTGCTCGCCGGGCCGGAGGCAGACAGCTACTTTGTCGTCGATGCCCGTCCGGCGGTCAAGTTTGACGCAGGCCACGTGCCGGGAGCTGTCAGCGTGCCCAAGGCGGTGCTCGCGCAGAACCTCGACAAGCTGCCCAAGGATAAAACCATCATTTTTTACTGCGGCGGCCTGCATTGCAAGCTCAGCCCGGCCTCAGCGGCGATCGCCATGAAGAACGGCTTTGACAAGGTCAAGGTGTGGTACGAGGGGATGCCGGGCTGGCTTGATGCCGGCAACTTTGGCGAGGTGGAGCTGCCCTACGTGGAAAAGATCGTCACCAAGGGTTCGCAGAAACCCTTCGTGCTGGTCGACGCCCGTCCTGTTGTTAAATACAACAAGGCCTTTATCCCCGGATCGGTCTCGATTCCCAAGGCCGAATTCGATCTGAAAAAGGGCCTGCTGCCTGCCGACAAGGATCTCCAGGTGATTTTCTACTGCGGAGGCTATAAGTGCAAATTGAGTCGCCAGAGCGCCCAAAAGGCTCTCGATCTCGGTTACACCAACGTGGCCGTCTTTGCCGCCGGCGAGCCGGTATGGCGCGAAGCCGGGCTGCCGCTGTGGGG
>CALZIC010000220.1 GCA_945787285.1 uncultured Desulfuromonadales bacterium | reverse complement strand
CATGATGATTACTTATCGCCGGACTTGATCGCAGCCAGCCGCTCCTGGATGCGGTTTTTTCTGGCCAGGTCCTCAAGTTCGGCCAGCTTGGCAGCGTTGCCTGCGGAACCTGCAGCAGCGGGCAGCCCGGTGTTCTTCTCCATAATGCGCTCAAAGGCTGAACCGGCCTTGGCCACTTTTCCCGCCAGGTCCGGGTTAGCGGCGGCCGCCGGTCCATTCCCTGCCGGGGCGGACTGATTGCGCGAAGCGGTAAACTTCCTCAGCTCCTCACGCATCTCACGGCGTTTGGCCTGCAGGGCGCTGATGTAGCTCTCCAGTTCCTTTTCCCTGGCACCGGTCTCGTTCAGGGTCTTTTCGAGTACCGGAATCTGGGCTTCGATATCCATCTGCTGGGCAATGGCCGCTTCAGCCAGGTCGTCGCGCCCCTCCTGAACCGCCAACGCGGCTTTTTCACTCAGGTCGGTATGCCGGTTCCGACTTTCTGTCAGGCGCTGTTCGGCCAGGTGCTTGTTGGCGATGGTCTTTCCAAGCTCGCCCCTGACTTCATCGATCACACCCTCCACCTCCCGCATCGCCTCTTCCATAACCAGTTCGGGAGCCACGTTCTCAACAGCGTCCATCATGGCATTGAAACTGGCACTGACAATACGTCCTACCCGTGCGGTAATCCCCTCTTTCATGTTCGAGCCTCCTTTGGCAGGTTTCCTGGTCAAAATTATCGACCTAGCAATGGGCCTGTTGTAGGCCGAAAAAACAAACAGCCGCACATCAGAATGAACTTGATTAATGCGGCCGAAAGACGTTAAACGGATTTTGCTGACAACTCAGTATCCAAAACAAACCCCTCAAAAATTACTAATTGCAAATTATATTATGATTTTAAATACATTCACGGGACCTGTTTGTCAATAGGTTGTTCTGGTCGATATTGGTTTGGTTTCCACTGCATGGAATCCAAGGCGGTAAGGGGAGTGGGCGGGGTGCTCTCTGGCCAAGATAAGGGGGCCTTGGTCTTTTGAATTTCTAGTGAGCAGGTTCACAAGTTAACTTTGATCTACTCTTCAGCTTACCCCCCCTGCCACCCCTTGTGTCGTTTCCAAGGGCGAGCCCGACTCTTCTGGCCCCTGGATTGGATTTTACATGTTTTCAAAATCCCCGCGCTTTTCGATAACAGTGTAGGCTTCTGGCGGCGTTTCTTCCTTTTGTTTCAAGGGCACTTTGGCCATGCCTGATGGCATTTTGGTCGATGGACCTTCCCCGTAGCCGGAGGGGCGCCAGCCCGTGGTCAGAGCCTCTTGGCGGGTTGCGCCCCAAGGGTAGGCGGCGGCGCTCTTGACGGAAGCTTTTTTCATCTCTCTGGCCTGGTCGATATCCATATTCTTCCAGTAGTCTGCGGGGCGCTGGTGCTTTTTATCGTATTCGACAGTGGCGGGATCTCGCGAGCGGTACGGTTCCATACGCGGGCTGTCGGGCAGGGGCTGGGAGATGTCCATGTATTGCTGCCAGTATTCCCAGGCCAGGTAGGCCTGCCAGGGCTCTGCCATATTGGGCGGATACTGCACCCGGGCTTCACTGTAGCGATGGCCAAGCTGCAGGTAAAATTCGGTGCTGCCAGTGGGGTTGGTGCCGGTGGTCAGGTACGGGTCAAACTCGTCAAAGGGCAACTCCATCGGAGTACTCTTTTTCTGCGGAATGGTAATCATTCCTGTGCGGCGGTTGAGCAGGACGTTGTTTTTGTCTTTGACGAGGTCGAAGTGGAGGAGGAGTTTGCCGATAATATAGATAGCTGCAGGGATAAAAATCAGAATTGTAGCAGCCTTTAGCCATGCAATTGAGAAACCTGTTATAAAGGCCAACAACCCAACCCCACCCCCTCCAAAAAACAAAATAAATCCAAATACACCTGAAACAACTTTTACTACGGCGCGGGGGTTGCCAAACGTCTGCCAAGGTTGAGCTTCGTGCCCATTGGCCTCCAATTGCTTGAGGACCTCGGCGCTATCTTCATTCAACAGTTCAATGACCTCGGCATCGTCCTCGGCCAGATATTCCCGGCAGTGCGTGCCACGAGTGTTCAAGGGATCCTCGCGCAACTTCCGGGTTGTCGTCCCGAATCGACTGTTGTCGCCCGGCGCAAGAGTGCGAGGGCGCGTGCTGTCATAGGCCGTATCGGCGTAATACTGATTCGTCATACTTCTCTTTCCTATTTGTTCATTAATTGAGTTTTGCATAGATCCAGCCCGGTGCGGTCTCATCTATGGAGACACCGTCATCCTTCGCCTTCAAAGGGTCAGATTGCTGCGAAGAAATGGGTTGACCGCTAGACGTATGACTGACCATCAGGCCGCTATCGGTATAGGGTTGACCAGTAGAGGAGTGGCAAGCCATGAGACCATCGCTGGTGTAATACTGCGCATCCTTGTCCAACGGCAGGATGATCTGATCCTTGGTTATATGGCGGGCACGGGTGCGCCAGCGGATAAGGTGCGGACCAGGAGCACGGTAGCGGTAACGAACGCCGATAACCTGTTGGCTTTGTTCGTCGGCATAGAGCTGTTCGATCAGATAAGGGGTTTGACTTTGTTGCTTGCCGCTCAAGCGGGTGAGGGCGGCACGGTGGCCGCGCACGTCAACCTCGCCCTCTTCGAGGGTTGTCCGCACGTCAAGGGTGCTGAGGTCGGGTTCAAAGCCGGGGGCGGTCATCTCAACCACGATATCCGGAATCAGGTTGCCCTGCGTGTCTCTGCTTCCGGTGGAAGTATCCTTTTTCATGGTAATGGAAGGGCGCATGAACATTTCTGTAAAATGTTCAAGAACATCTTGCGGCTTCTTTCCGGCGTATTCGTGGCTCATCCGGGCGCCTTGGTCTTTACTGAAGGGGCCGTGTTTGGCCCATTTTTCCAAATCGGTGTCTGTGAAAGCATAGGCCAGAACGCTGCCGAGAATCGCAACCCCTAAAAATGCCCAGCCATAGGGGCCAAGGAAGGCCAGCATGGTCACGCCGCTGGAGCCCATCCCGGCCAAGGCCACACCGACCGAGCCTGCTACGGCGATACCGTGCCCGAGGGCCGCATCATCGTCGTCGAGCTGAATACTCTCGACCATCTCCCAGGCCGACATAACCGAGGCCAGACCTGCCACGCCGGCGCCAGCTGCGCCGAAAATTTTAATCTCTTTTCCAAAAATCTTTATGGTGCCCTTTACGACCCTGCTCCCTACTTTGCCATAGTTGGCAAGGCGATTGGCTACGGCTTCTTCGCCGCCTATTTTAATGGCAGCATCTGTTGAAGCGTATAAAAGAGCTAAGGTACCAATCGTAACGCTTCCCCCTGTTTTGAGATTGATATCCTCGGTGGATTTAATTGCGTTAACCGACTGCCACAGATTCCACCCTTCCATCACCGCTACCAGCGGCGGCAGGGTCTTGCTGAGCCCTCGCAGGGCTTTGACCTTCGTACTGACTCCGGTACTGCTGACGGCATCGGGGTTATGATATTTGACGACGTAAGGGGAAGTCTCCGGCACCACCACAAGATCGGCGTGGGCGCGGACAATCTTAAACCGTTTTCCGACTTTGCCGGACTTGCCCCATAGTTCAGCCCAACTCTGGTCGGTAACCTTGGGTGATGCACCCTTGAAGTTGCCGAGGTCACTGATTTTCTGGCTGCCGATGACCGTGCCGGTGCGCGGATCAACGACCTTGATAAAATCCTCGGCCAGCTTTCCGGCCGAGGCGCTTGCCGCCCGACGGTGATGACGATTGAGGACCTCCATGATCCGCAGTTTGCCGTCGACGACAATCTGGCCATCCAGATTGCTGCCGGCTTTGGCTATGTGCATGCCGGCAAGCTCGGGAACCTTGCCCCCCTTGACGAGTCGAAGCAGGGGCTCAATTCTGACCGTATTATTTTCTTTCAGAGCCTGGTGCCACTGTTTCTGAAAGCTGGAAATGATATCGGTCACAATTTTTTCGCTTTGATCCAGAATATCTTTTAGCGTCTTCGCCACAGCCCTGGGGGGACGCCGGGCGGCAGCGATGGCCGCAGCAAAAGCAGCGGGGCGAAAATCGCCGCTGCCGTCGGCCGGTTCGGGCTGCTGATCCTGGTCGAGATCTAAATCCATTTCCGCTGTATAGATGTCGATCTGTCCGGCGCTTGGGAAGAGGGCTTTATGCAGCGGGTGCGCGGGGTCAAGGAGGCTTTCGAGGTAGCGGTTTCCTGGATCATCTCCAAGCCTGGGGCGTTCAGCCTCAACCAGCGATGCGATATCGTGAGCCGAATCGAGCACACTTGGGTCGTGGTTGAGAAAACCGATCAGGGTTTTCACCTTGTCCCAGAGCCGAATGCATGCGATGCCTTCCAGACTGGCGAAGTCGAGAAGCACGGCGTCGATGTCGACAAAATCAGGATGTTCGGCCCTGATGTCCTGACCTTCGAACTTACCCTCAAGGAATTCAACGTAGATGCGTTTAATTTCCCTGTTCTGGGCGCGCAATTCTTTGCGTTCTTCTACAGCGAGAACTTTTTCAAGATAGGTCTTGTCGAGTTCGCCTGCGGCTTTGCCAATAGCGGTATTCGTTTCTTGGGATGTAACCACCCCTTTGACGAGGAATTTTCGGCTGTGTTTGGCGAGTTTGGGATCGAAGAATGTCCGGTAGGCCATGACTGCAGAGCGATAGTATGCCTGTTTGTCATATGAGGAGAAGTCTTGGACTTCCTCCCGAGCTTCAATGGGTTTGAGCGTTGGCAGTTCTTTGATGACCTCTGTGAGTTTTCGTTCGACGGTGAAAAAGGCATCAACATAATTTTCGGCAATGGCCAACGGGTCGTGTAAATATATCGCCGGAATATTGCTCTTGCGGTGCATTGCCAGATGATAAAGCTGCGGTGCGTGTAGTATATTTTCGACTCGCGCCTTATTACCTTCGGGTAATTTCGGTTCGAACCTGGTGTCGTACCCGCTCAGGTCGATTTCCTGCATACGCTGCTGACGCAGATCGGCATCTTCCTGTAATTCATTGATCCGTGCCCAACTCCATTGCACC
>CALZIC010000219.1 GCA_945787285.1 uncultured Desulfuromonadales bacterium | reverse complement strand
GGGTTTTTATAGAAAGGGCTGGTGCTTACCATATCCAATAGTTTTTAATTGGGGTTGGCGCCAGACTCGCAAGTGGCTATAATGAGATACAAAGACAGGTTACGAGAAGCTGGGGGTGCGCAATGAATATTCCAGTCGAGGACGTCCTGAACCCGCATATCGCCACAGGGATTTTTGCTCTTTACGTCGTTGCCGTCTCGCTGGTACGGGTGATGCGCGACAAAGAGTTTTTTCGTCTTACAGCCATGAAGAAGATTTGGGGGCGTACCCGGGGGTTGACCCTGCATTTTGTCTCCAACGTGGCACTGCCGCTGATCTGCGGCATCGTCTTTCTTACCCGCGGATTTGCCGGGCTGCCCGCTGTTGAGCCAGGTGAGGAGCATACGTCCACCTCCTGGACCCTGATGCCGCAGGTTATCATCGTGGTTCACGATACACCGCGTCAGGTTGTGGAGCAGGGGCAGGGCCAAGCCCGATCAAGGGATGTCCGGCCGGCAGGTATCGCTGAGCTGCCTTGACCTTGGATCCAGGGTCAAGGCAGGATTCCGATTGCACTTTTTAGCCCGGTTAATAGCCGGGCTTTTTTACATTCGCCGGATGTTGATTTTACCCTCGTCGATATATTTTTCAATCAGGTTTCGGAAGATCCCTTTAAGAATGGCGCGGGTGGCCGGCACCAGGAAGGAGAAGCCGAGCAGGTCGGTGCAGAAACCGGGGGTCAACAGCAGTACGCCTCCGACCAGCACGAGGGCGCCGTCGAGCAGTTCTCCGGCAGGAACGCGTCCCTGGTTGAGTTCTGCTTGGATTCTGCGCAGCAGATCGAGCCCCTGGGTCCGTGCCAGGTAAGCGCCGGCAACGCCGGTCAGAAGAATGAGGATTACGGTCGATGCAACACCGATGACGGCACCGACCTTGAGAAGGACGACAAGCTCAATAACCGGGACGATGGTAAAGAGAAGAAGGAGTCTTATAAACACGGTTACCTCTTGATTTGGGGTTAACGGGGGATCGGGGTGGAGTACTCATGTGGCTTTAGGAGATAGATGTTCGCAATGTGTAACTGTTTGAAAACAAACAAAAAAAAAGCTGATTAAAAAATAGGCACTGTGCTGGGGGGGTATTGGGATCAGGCCCCTGCCTTGTTGTGCACAGGCTTTTCCACAGTTTTTCAACAGCGTGTGTGGAAAAGGGAAGTACCTTGTTGACTGTTCGTGGTTTTTTCATTTTCTGCCCTGCGGAGGCGTTTTTTTCTTGACAGTCGATTCAGTTTCCAGGGTGGGGTTGACCGTTTCCAGGTGTGTGCTGCTGGTTCTTCGAAGGATGTTTTCGGCATCGAGGTTCAGGGTGGTTGCGGTGGCGCTGAGGGTGAACAGAAGTTCCCCCAGAAGTGTTTCCTGGCGAGTTTGGTCGCTCCGCTCGGCTGCATTCGTGAATTCCTTTAAAAGGTCGGATGCAAGGTTGAGGCGGTTGTCGAGGTCTGCGCCGCAGGCGTCATGCAGGTCTGCTTTTTTTGCTATTTTCTGGGCCCTTTGCAGTGCAGGCAGATGGCGCGGAATCGCCGCCTGGTTTTTTGGCGAGTCGCCGCGGGCCTTTTTTTCCTGGGCCTTGATTGTCTCCCACTGGGCGTGGAGGGCTCTGGGGTCGTTGCAGGATTGGCCGGCAAAGACATGCGGGTGGCGTCGAACCAGTTTGTCTGCAATGCCTTGAGCGACATCCTCGATACAAAAGACTCCCTGCTCTTCGAATATGCACGCCTGAAAGACCACCTGCAGCAGCAGGTCGCCGAGTTCTTCGCAGATCTCCCTGGGGTCTCCCTGGTCGATGGCGTCGACGACTTCGTAGGCTTCCTCGATGATGTAGGGCTTGAGGGTCGCGGGGGTCTGCTCGGCATCCCAGGGACAGCCTTCGGCCGAACGCAGGGTGGCCATGATTTCAACAAGGCGGGAAAACGATTTGGATCGACAATCGGTTAAGGGTGTGGTCATGATGAAGAGTATTTCCGTGTTTCGGGTGTCGTGGACGGGGTGCTCCTTGGTTTAATGGCAAGCTACTTCATGGGTCGGCAAATTGCAAGAGGGGGCTGTGGCAGGTGGAATTAATCACTTGCAAAAGAGACAGGATTAAGATAAAAAGACCCGCTTGGAACCGGTCGTTTCTAGGCGCCTGTTTTCCCTTGACAAAAGGGGGGCAGTCCTTATACTAACCCCTTTCAGTTCGTTGGGGGCACTTGCAGTGCTTATAAGAGTAGAAGATATAAAGGAAGAAGGTCTCCGTCTCGACGTCGTCGAAGAGGTCGAGGCATTCCCGGTGTTGCGGGAGATGGCCGGCCGTGGCGAAGTCGAATTTCTTCAGCCGGTCTCTGTTCGGCTGAGGGCCTTTTCGGTAAGTGGTCTGATCGAGATCGAAGGTGAGGTTTCTACTGTTGCCAGGCTGTCCTGCGGGCGGTGTCTTGATGACTACGAGACTGCGGTCGAGTCCGAATTCTCTCTCACCTTTGCCAAGGAGTTGCCCGAGGTCGAAGATCTTGCCGGCGAAGAGGGGACCGAGATCACCGCCGAAGAGATGGGATTGATTCTTCTTGAAGGTGAAGAGATCGATCTCCGCGAGTCGGTGGTGGAGCAGGTGGTCCTTGCTCTGCCTCTTCAGCCTCTTTGTCGCAGGGCGTGCAAGGGGCTTTGTTCCCAGTGCGGTGCGGACCTCAACAAAGAGGCCTGCGGCTGCGGTTCGGCCAATGTTAATATCAAATTCGCAGCCCTGAAGGATTTCAAGGTTAAGAAATAGAGACAGGGTGTCCGGTGTTGTGTTTCGGATGCCGGGTATCTATATAGTAAACCCATAATAGAAACTGGCTCAGGCCGGTCTGCAAGGAGAATTTTAAAATGGCAGTACCTAAGAAAAAGACATCCAAGTCCAAACGCGATATGCGCCGCGCCCACGATTTCCTCACCGCTCCCGGCATCTCCGTATGTCCTCAGTGCAATGAGCCCAAGCAGGCCCACCGGGTTTGCGCAAGCTGCGGTACTTACAAAGGCAAAGAAATCATCGGAACCGCAGAGTAAGAGGTTCATCGGTTGAAAAAACGCATCGTTGTTGCTGTAGACGCCATGGGAGGCGACCATTCCCCCGGGGTTGAGGCCGAAGGGGCTGTTGCGGCCGCTCGGCAGTGGGGGATTCCGATCGTGCTGGTCGGCGATTCCGAACGTATTGGCGAGGAGCTTGAAAAGCACTCCGTCGAGGGTTTGGATATTGCCGTGCGTCATGCCAGCGAAGTGGTCGGTATGCACGATTCGCCCTCAGATGCCCTGCGCAAAAAGAAGGACTCCTCGATAAGGGTGGCCTTCGATCTTGTTCGCAACGGCGAGGCGCATGCCGTCGTCAGTGCCGGGAATTCCGGTGCGACCATGGCTGCGGGCATGTTCGTCCTCGGGCGCATCAAAGGGGTCGATCGTCCTGCAATCGCCACGATCATGCCCAATCTCAAGGACAACACCCTTGTACTCGATGTCGGCGGCAACGTCGACTGCAAGCCTCAGCATCTGGCCCAGTTCGCGCTGATGGGCGAGGTATATGCCCGCAATGTTCTCGGCAAGGCTGCTCCCCGTGTGGGACTCCTCTCCAATGGGGAGGAGGAGAGCAAGGGGAACGAGTTGACCCGGGAGGCCCATCGGGTTCTCAAGGATTCGACCGTTTCCTATGCCGGTTATGTCGAGGGGCGTGATGTCTTCAACGGCAAGGTCGATGTCGTCGTCTGCGACGGGTTCGTCGGAAATGTCGTCCTCAAAATCTCCGAAGGGCTGGCTGATGCCATCGGCACCATGCTTCGCCGCGAAATCGGTGGACGGTTCCTGGCTAAAATCGGTTACTTCCTGGCTCGCCCCGCATTCAAGGCGTTCAAGAAGAAGCTCGATTATGCAGAGTACGGCGGCGCTCCCCTGCTTGGTATCAAGGGGACCGGCGTCATCTGCCACGGTGGCTCGAGTTGCAAGGCGATAAAAAACGCCATTTTCCAGGCCAGGGAGTACGTGGCCAAGGAAGTCAACGAGCGACTGGTCGATCAGCTTCGAAAAGGGCCCCCTGTTGAAGAGGGCGGACCTGGCGAACCCGGGACCGGATGCGGTGAAACCAAGCAGGGCGGAGCGTCAGGCTGAAGGAGTCAGTGTTGAGAAGAGCAAGGATTGTCGGTACCGGTTCCTATCTTCCCGAAAGGGTGTTGACCAATCGTGATCTGGAGAAGATGGTCGATACCAACGAGGAGTGGATCATCGCCCGTACCGGCATTCACGAGCGGCGCATTGCCGCCGAGGGCGAATACACATCCGACCTCGCTGCCCATGCCAGCCGCAGGGCTCTCGAAATGGCCGGGGTCGCCGCCGAAGATATCGACCTGGTGGTTGTCGGCACCATCACCGGGGATTTTCCGTGGCCTGCGACCGCGTGCCTGGTACAAGAGGCTATCGGTGCCAAGAACGCCTATGCCTACGATGTGTCAGCGGCCTGTAGCGGGTTTGTGTATGCCCTTTCGGCTGCAGTCAACGCGATCGAGTCGGGTAAGGTCAAAAAGGCATTGGTCATCGGTGCCGAAATTCTTTCCCGGATCATCGACTGGACCGACCGGAACACCTGCGTGCTGTTCGGCGACGGAGCCGGTGCCGTCGTTGTCGAAGCCCAGGAAGGGGAGAGTGGGGTGGTCTCGACCCATTTGCATTCCGACGGCAGTTACTGGGAACTTCTGCATCAGGCCGGTTTTGGTTCCAGAACTCCCGCTTCGCGGGAGGGGATCGACAACCGTACGCCATTTTTGAAAATGCAGGGGAACGAAGTTTTCAAGATGGCGGTGCGGTCTCTGGCCGACGTTGCCGTCGAAGCTCTGCAAAGCAACCAGCTCACGGTTAAGGATATTCAGCTGTTTATTCCTCACCAGGCCAATAAGCGCATCCTTGAGGCTTATGTTAATGTTGATCGCTATGGAAACACCTCGGGGGCCTCGATTCCGATAGCGCTTGATGAGGCAAATCGTAACGGCCGCATCAAGGAGGGCGATCTCGTTCTCCTCGACGCCTTCGGCGGCGGCTTCACCTGGGGATCGGCACTGCTGCGCTGGTAGTCTCGATTCCGTTTGGCCATCAGACAATTAACAACAGGATATTTCGATTCATGATCGCATTTGTATTTCCCGGACAGGGTTCCCAGCATGCCGGCATGGGCAAAGATCTTGCCGAAAACTTCTCTGTCGCCAGAGAGGTTTTCGAAGAGGCGAACGACGCCCTTGGTTTCGACATCGCCTCGCTATGCTTTAACGGTCCCGAAGAAGACCTCAAGCTGACCACCAACACTCAGCCTGCCATTCTTACCGCCAGCATCGCTGCGCTCAGGGTGCTTGAGCAGGAAACCGGCCTGCAGGCGTCCTGCGCCGCCGGACATTCCCTCGGTGAATATTCGGCTCTGGTCTGCGCCGGCGCCCTTTCTTTTGCCGATGCCGTAAAAACCGTTCGCCAGCGCGGAGCCTTCATGCAGGAAGCCGTACCTGTAGGCGTCGGAGCCATGGCCGCCATTATGGGCCTTGATGCCGCTGTTCTTGAAGGTCTCTGTCGAGATGCCGCGCAGGGTGAGATCGTCTCTCCCGCCAATTTCAACAGCCCCGGTCAGGTCGTTATAGCCGGCCACGCCTCCGCCGTTGAAAGAGCCATGGTCCTGGCCAAAGAAGCGGGTGCCAAACGCGCACTTCCGCTGCCTGTCAGTGCTCCGTTCCATTGCTCCCTGATGACTCCCGCCGGTGAGCGTCTCGCCGAGGTGCTCGAGGGTGTGGCCGTTAAATCCATGAAGCTCCCTGTCATCAGCAACGTTGAAGCCCGGCCCAACCAGGATTCCGCACGGGTCAAGACCCTGCTTGTCGAGCAGGTCAGTGCTCCGGTGCGGTGGGACGAGTCGGTTCGGACGATGGCAGAGATGGGCGTGGAGCGTTATGTCGAAATCGGCGCCGGCAAGGTGCTGTCCGGGCTGATCAAGCGGATTGCCAAAGGGACAACCGTCCAGAACGTAGAGGACGTCGCCAGCCTGAAAAAACTGGAGTTTTTTGTTTTGGACTGCAGCGCTTAACGCTTCTATTGACATTGTAAAACTATTACTGGTATGAAAGGAGACGATAAATGGCAAAGGATCGTGTAGCCATTGTCACCGGCGCATCGCGCGGGATCGGACGCAGCATCTCCATGGCGCTGGCCGCCCAGGGAGCGCGCATTGTGGCCGTCGATATCGACCTGGCCGCCACCGAAGCGATGGTGGCCGAGCTCAAGGCACTGGGGACCGAGGCGGTTGCCGTTCAGGGTA
>CALZIC010000218.1 GCA_945787285.1 uncultured Desulfuromonadales bacterium | reverse complement strand
CCGTTATGCTGGCGTGGTGAGAAAAACCGGCGAAGAGCTGACCGGCAACGGTTACCTGCGGGCCCTGGTTGTTGTCGGCTCCCCCGAGCAGCTGCAGCGCCAGGAAGAGATCTTTGTCGAAGCGGGCGCTTCCCGCGACCTCTGGGAAAGGGGGCGAGGGCGCATCTCCTTCTCCCTGGAGCTTTTCAAATATCTTCCTCCCGAAGGGGGAGAGGTGCGGCTGCGCTATTCTCAGGCCAACCTGCGCTCCACCATGAGCTATCGCAACCCCTTCGTGGAAATCGCTTTGAACAACCGCCGCAAGGTGGTGGTGGAGCGGCAGGCTGTCAGTGCGGAGCTGGAAGTGGACCGGGAGATGTCCGCCGCCCTTGCTCGCCTGGCGCGAAACGAGGACGGCGGGAGTCTTCCCGAGACGATGAGACGCTGGGAGAGGGCAACCGGCGGGCTTCAGGACTATTTCTGACCCTGAAACCTCACCCCTTTTTCAGCAGGTCTCGGATCTCCTGAAGAAGCAGAACGTCTTCGGCCGGGGCCGCAGGTTCTTCAGGTGCCTCTTCCTCCTTGCGCTTCATCGAATTGAGTCCCTTGATCATCATGAAAATGGCGAAGGCGATAATGATGAAGTCGAAGACGGTCTGGAGGAACGACCCGTAGTTGATGGTCGGGGCCCCTGCCGCCTGGGCCTGGGCCAGGGTCTCGTACGTTTCGGAGCCGAGGTTGATAAAGAGCTGACTGAAGTCGACCCCTCCGGTGAGCATGCCGATCGGCGGCATGATCACGTCTTTGACGACCGACGAGACGATCTTTCCGAATGCGGCGCCGATGATGATGCCGACGGCCATGTCCACCACGTTTCCGCGCATTGCAAACTCTTTGAACTCCTTCATCATGCTCATGGGGCCTCCTGTTGTCGTGCGGATTTTTCCCTTGGAAAATGGGGAACTTGTTTAGAATCTTAGCCCCGGAAGGCGCTTTTTCAAGACGCACAGTGTGTTTCTGTTAATTAGTCGTTCCCGGCCTTCTCCCTGGTCCCTTACCAAAACCGTTGCCCTCATTGACATAATCGGAATATCATGTACGTTGTTAAATTCTATGGGTTATTCCCTGCAATTCATTTACTCTGAAGAGAATGTCGCAGGGCAGCCCCTTTGCCGGGAGGCTCTTCACGCCCCCTGTCTTGTTTGTTCAGCTGTCCGAAACCATCAGGAGAAACCATGCAGACCTATAAAAAACTGTATATCGACGGTAAATGGGTTCCGAGTCGCAGCGGCGGGATGATCGATGTGATCAACGCCTCTACCGAGCAGGTGATTGGGAGTATTCCGGCCGGGGTTGCCGAGGACGCCGATGCGGCGGTTCGCGCGGCGCACAGTGCCTTCGAAGGCTGGGCCGGTATGGATTCAGCGTTGCGGGCAGAGTTGCTCGAGAGACTGCACCAGGGGCTTGTCGCCCGATCCGAAGAGATCGCCCGGGTGATCACCGGCGAGGTCGGCATGCCCCTGAAGATGTCCCAGCGCATTCAGGCGGGGCTTCCCTGTGCGGTGCTCGAGAGCTGCATCGGCCTGGCCAGGGAGTACCCCTTCGAGGAGCAGGTCGGAAACTCCCTGGTGGTGCGCGAGCCGGTGGGGGTGGTCGCCTGCATCACCCCCTGGAATTACCCCCTGCACCAGATCGTCGCCAAGGTCGCCCCGGCCCTGGCCGCCGGTTGTACGGTGGTGCTTAAACCGAGTGAAGTCGCCCCCTTGAACGCCTTCATGCTGGCCGAACTGATTGACGAGGCCGGTTTTCCGCCGGGGGTGTTCAACCTGGTCAGCGGCCTGGGGCCGGTGGTGGGGGAGGCGCTGGCCCTGCACACCGAGGTGGACATGGTTTCCTTCACCGGCTCGACCCGGGCCGGCAAGCGGGTGTCCGAGCTGGCAGCGCAGACGGTAAAGCGGGTTGCCCTGGAGCTGGGGGGCAAGTCGGCCTCCATTATCCTGGACGACGCCGATTTGTCCAAGGCGGTTAAGGGGACGGTCAATGCCTGTTTCCTCAACTCCGGCCAGACCTGCAGCGCTCACACCCGCATGTTGGTGCCCGAAAACCTCTACGATGAGGCGGCCCGGCTGGCGGTCGAGGTGGCGCGGAGTTTCTCTGTCGGCGACCCCTTTGCCGGGCAGGCCAAGCTGGGGCCCCTGATCTCCGAGGTGCAGCGGGAGCGGGTGCTCGATTATATCCGCAAGGGCGTTGAGGACGGGGCCGAGCTGCTGCTGGGGGGAACGGAGCCTCCCGAGGGGCTGGAGGCGGGCTACTATGTGAGGCCGACGGTATTCGGGCGGGTCAAGCCGCAAATGACGATCGCTCGGGAGGAAATCTTCGGACCGGTCCTTTCGATCCTCACCTACCGAGACGATGAAGAGGCGATCCGCATCGCCAACGATTCTGTTTACGGGCTGGCCGGGGCTGTCTGGTCGGGGGACGTGGAGCGCGCCATGAGGGTGGGACGGCGAATCCGCACCGGACAGGTCGATATCAACGGCGGCCGCTTCAACCTGCAGGCTCCCTTCGGAGGATTTAAACAGTCGGGACATGGCCGGGAGTTCGGCAGGTATGGTCTGGAGGAGTTTCTGGAGATCAAGTCGATGCAGCTGTAATCTTCAGTTTTTCACGGGACAAAATCCGGGCAGGACTCTATCGGCATGACCGTTAACAGCAAAGGCGCAGGAGCTGAGGCTCCTGCGCCTTTGTTCATTCATCCCAAGGGATTGGCCCAACGGCTAGCTGGCCATCACTTCGCCTGGATGGCCGGTTTCCGGTCTCTCCTGCATGAGGCAACAGACCCGGTTCCGGCCCTCGGCTTTGGCCTTGTAAAGGCCATCGTCGGCCAGCTTCAAAAGCTCTTCGAATGAGGTTGCGGTGTCGGTGGCGCAGGCCAGGCCGAAGCTGGCCGAGATGTTGAGCTCGAGATCCCCTACCACGAAAGGCTTTTCGCAGACATCCAGCCGCAGGCGCTCCGCCAGAATCCGGCAACCCTCCAGCGGGGTGTGGGGGAGGATGGCGATGAACTCCTCCCCCCCGTAGCGGCCGAAAAAGTCGTGCTTTCGCAGCGCATTTTCGATGCGTTGGACCATCTCCCTGAGCACATCGTCCCCCACCTGGTGACCATGGGTGTCATTGACCTTTTTGAAGTGGTCGATATCGAGCATGATCAAACTGAGACTTTTGTACGGCGGTGCCGACATCGCGCGGTTCATCCGCGACATTTCCTCCAGGGCCCGGTTAAGGGCCGCCCGCCGGTTGTAGGCCCCGGTCAGGGGATCTTTGGTGGCCAGGTCCTTGAGCCGCTCCTGATAGTCTATCAGCTGTTTGGTGCCGGACTTGACGATGCAGAAGGAAAAACCGAAGACGGCCAGGAGAATCAGGGTCAAAATACCGACCGACGTGCCGACTCCGCGGATGATTTCGTCCCGGTACTGGGTGACGTCGATATAGAGTTCCATGCTGCCGGCAATCTCATTCCGGGCATTGCGTATGGGGACATAGGTCTCGACCACATCGACATCGAGGCGCTCTTCTTCGGTCAGGTCGCGCAGACTCTCCTTGGTTACCTGCTTTGAGCCGACAACCCCTTCAAGGGTCGCGAGGAAGTACGGATTGGCATCATCTATGACTCCGACAATAGACGGGTCGGTACTGTAGATGATTTTTCCGGTGCGGTCGAATACCTTGATTTTGACGATGTCGAAAGGGGAGAGAAAAACCCGCATACGTTTGTCGAACCCAGGTGCCGCTTCGTCGAGAATCGCGATGCCGTCCGGGTACGCAATCCCTTGGCCGAAAAGGGTCGATTTTTCCTGGATGACCATGACGTTCGCGATTTTGACGGCGTCCTCCTCGGCATGGGTCAAAATGTCTTTAGCGTAAACCCGGAATATGCCGTAGGACGTCAAAGATATGACTATGACGATGGAGCAGATGGCTACCATCACCAGAAGACGCAAAAGGGTATCGGGACAGCGTTCTTTTGCTGACGTATCAGGTATGGCGTTTGCCGGCATGGGACTCCTCCTGGTGCTGTTGCTTTGGCCGATCTTGGTCAAGCCTGTATAAAAGGGGAAATTCGCAATTATTGATCCAATATTTGGCAGTACGATCCGGGCCGAAAGCCGTGGTCTAGGTTTGTAAGCGAGCGCTGAAATAGCCCCGAAGGTACCGTTTGGGAACAGTCTAATTGAAGACGTGGCGTCTATTGACACCTTATTCTGTTAAGGGTAGATTAATTATTGTTTTTGTTTTAATCAGTTTATAAATCGATTGTGCAGGAAATCTAGAGGGATACTGACGCTGCTTGCCGGTCATCGGTCTGTTGGTGACTTGTTGATTTTGAAACGATTCGGAAATCATTTTTTATCGCGGTATGCCCCGTGGGCATGGGGGAGTTGCAGACCGTTGCCTTGAATACGCTGGGGAACGCCGTAAATTGGCTTGACCGGTTCTGCTTTAACTGAAAAAGGAGGCTGTGAGATGCACAATGTCAAAAGGTTGGTGCCGTATGTCCTGATGGTCCTCGGGGTGCTGTCTGCCGGTCAGGCGGCAGCTTACGAAGTAAGGCAGGTTGCCTTGAAGACTAATGACCTGGTTGTCAGCTCGGCCACCGGCAAGCTTTACGCCAGCGTGCCTGGAGAGGCTGGAGAGGCTGGAGACCTGGGTAACAGTATCGTTCAAATCAACCCCGATACCGGTGACGTAGAAACGTCCACTTTCGTCGGCAGCCAGCCGGGCCCTCTGGCTGTTTCTGATGACGGGAAGTCGCTCTACGTCTCACTCGATGGTGCTTATGCCGTGCGCCGGGTTGACCTTATGACCATGGTGGCCGGAATACAGTTCCCCCTTGGCAGCGACCCCTATGCAGGCCCCTATAGAGCGGAGGATATCGAGGTGCAGCCGGGCAATCCGGATGTTATCGCCGTCTCGCGAATGTTTACCGGACGCAGCCCCCGTCATGGCGGGGTGGCTATTTACGAAAACGGCGTGCAGCGTGAGAATGCCTCACGCGATCACACCGGGGCCAACCGCATCGAGTTTTCCGATGACCCGAATGT
>CALZIC010000217.1 GCA_945787285.1 uncultured Desulfuromonadales bacterium | reverse complement strand
AGTGGGGGCACGATTTTCGTCCCGATTATCTCTATGCCTCGCGTTTCATTCGCGAGTTTGCCGCCGAGCAGCAGACGCCTATTCCGCCGATAGTCTGTTTTACCGCAACCGCCAAGCGGGACGTGATGGAGGAAATCGTCGACCATTTCCGCCGGGAGTTGTCCCTGGAACTAAGCCGGTTCGAGGGGGGAGTGGAGCGGGGCAACCTCTCTTTTGAAGTGCAACTGGTCGCCGAGGGGGAAAAGGCGGAAAGGGCTCATCATCTACTCAGTGAGCGGCTGACGCCCAAGGGGAAGGGCGCCGCTGTTGTCTTCTGTTCGACCCGAACTAGGACCGAGTTTTTTCAGAAATTTCTGGTGGAAAAAGAATGGCCCGTGGCCGCTTTCCACGCGGGGTTGGAAACGCCGGTAAAAAAGGACATTCAGGAGCGGTTCATGGCCGGGGAGATCCAGGTGATTTGTGCCACCAATGCCTTCGGCATGGGAATCGACAAGGACGATGTGCGACTCGTCATACATACCGATATCCCCGGCTCCCTGGAAAACTACCTGCAAGAGGCCGGGCGGGCGGGGCGTGACCGGCGGGAGGCCGAATGTATCCTGCTTTACAACGAAGAGGACATCGAGAAGCAGTTTCGCCTTGGAGCCTTCTCCGAACTGGACCTGCACGACATAAGACAGATATTGCGGGGGATTCGCCGGGGGAGACGGAACAAGAATCAGGAGATCGTTCTGACCGCCGGCGACTTGTTGCGCGACGATGCCGTGGAAACGCATTTCGGCAGCGATGACAACCAGGCCGATACCAAGGTAAAGACGGCTGTGGCATGGCTGGAACGTGCCGGCTTCATCGAGCGCAACCACAATCGTACTTCGGTCTTTCAGGGCCGGCCCCTGGTCGACAACCTTGAGGTAGCCGAGGAGAAAATGGCCCGCTTCGACCTTTCGGCTTTACAGCGAAGGCGCTGGCAGGCAGTGTTGACCGCCCTGTTCAACGCCAAGGCCGATGAAGGGATGAGCGCCGACGAACTGGCGGAATTGGCAGAGTTTCATCCCTCGGAAGGCGAATGTGGAGGGGGGGAGGCTTCCCAACTGGTACTGCGTACCCTGCACGACATGACCGAAGCCGGACTGCTGAAAGAGGGGATGCAGTTGACGGCATTCGTACGCTACAAGGTTAAAGATCATTCGCGTCTCCAACTCGATAATGTCTGCGCTTTGGAAGAGGCGATGCTCAAGATCATGCAGGAGGAAGCCCCCGACCCGGAAGGGTGGATGGTCCTTTCCCTGCGCCGACTGAACCAGCGCTTGCTCGACTTGGGGCATATCTGCATCCCTGACATGTTGCGGGATCTCCTTACAAGTCTGGCCAATGACGGCAAGGGTCTGGCCGGCAAGCGGGGGAGTATCGAGCTGCGTCATCAGGGCGGGGATCATTACCGGCTCAAGTTGCAGCGCGACTGGCCGATACTGCTCGAAACGGCTCAGCGTCGGCGGGAGGTTGCAGGGGCCGCTCTGGACGCCATCCTCGGAACTATCCCCGAACAGACGCCCGCCAGTGCCAGTCTGCTGGTCTCCTTTACCATCGACGATATCGCCGCAGCAGTTCGCGCGAATCTATTTTTGTCGGACAAGCTTCGGGATCTGTTGGCTGCCATCGATCGCGCCCTGATGTTTTTGCATGAACAGCGGGTGATTATCCTCCAGCAGGGGTTAGCCGTTTTTCGCCAGGCCATGACCATCAAGGTGCTGGGTGAGGGGAAGGGGCGTTCCTACCAGAAGAAGGATTTTGAACCCCTCGCCCTTCATTACAAGGAACGGGTCTTCCAGGTGCATGTGATGAACGAATATGCGCGCCTGGGGATCGATAAGATCCGGCAGGCTCTCGATTTCATTCTCGCCTACTTCTCCCTTGACCGAATGAGTTTTATCCGGCGTTTTTTCGGCAATCGGAAAGATATCCTCGATCGGGCGACCAGCGCCGAATCATACCGGCAGATCGTGGAAAATCTCGCCAACCAGGTACAGAGCGGGATTGTCGCTGCTCGCTTGGAAGAGAACACGCTTATTCTGGCGGGACCGGGGTCGGGCAAGACCCGAACAGTGGCGCATCGCTGCGCCTATCTTCTGCGGGTCGAAAGGGTGCCGGCGCAGAGTATTCTTCTCCTCTGCTTTAATCGCAATGCCGCGGTTACATTGCGTCGCCGACTTTATGATCTGGTTGGAGAAGATGCCAGAGGGGTTACGGTGCAGACTTACCACGGTTTGGCGATGCGACTTTCGGGGCTCTCCTTTGCCGAGATTCTCGACCGCCAGAAGATGGAAGACGATGCCTTTGGCCAGTTGATCCTGAACGCCACACGTTTGCTGAAGGGGGAGGTGGACCTCCCCGGGCTTGCCAGCGATGACGTGCGGGAACGGCTGATGGCGGGTTTTCGCTTTATTCTGGTAGATGAATACCAGGATATCGATGAGGCCCAATACGACCTCATTTCGGCCCTTGCCGGCAGGACCCAGACCGACAACGACAGTAAACTCGCCATCCTCGCGGTGGGGGACGACGATCAGAATATTTACGCATCCTTCCGCCACACCAACGTCCGTTTCATCCGCCAGTTCGAGGAGGATTATAAGGCCAAAATCTATCACCTGGTCGAAAACTATCGCTCGACCGCTCATATTATCGCTGCGGCCAATTGTCTAATTGCCCATAATCGTGAACGAATGAAGCAGGCGCACCCGATCACCATCAACCATGGTCGGCGACCGATGCCCCCAGGGGGGAGCTGGGAGAGTCTCGATCCCGTTGCCAAAGGCAGAGTGCAGCTTTACCGGGTGCCCGACCGCGCGCGGCAGGCGGTGGCGCTGGTGAATGAGATACGCCGATTGCGGCAGCGCAATCCCTCACTGGGTTGGGACGAGGTGGCGGTGCTGGCCCGAACCCATGAGGAGCTTGAGCCCATCCGGGCGCTACTGGAGGAGCACGCCATACCGGTCTGCTGGACGGAAGAGCGGGATAAGTTGCCGCCGGTTTTTCGTGTCCGGGAAATTGCCGGTTTTCTCGACGACCTTCGCCAGCGGCGTCACGATTTTACCACCGCCGAGCAAATGAGAGAACGTCTGGAACAGCATAGGGTAGAGCATGGGGCCGAGCGTCCGACCGACCCGTGGAGCGACCTGTTGCTGGGGGTGCTGGATGCATGGCGCATCGAATCGCACAACGCCGAATTGCCGGTCGATGTCGGTCGTGAATTTCTCTGCGATGCCCTCCTTGATTATCGGCGTGATCCGGCGCGAGGGCATGGTGTTTATCTAGGTACGGTACACGGTGCCAAGGGGATGGAATTCGGACATGTCTTGATCCCCGGGGGGGGGTGGTCAAAGCCACGGGAGCTTGCCAGGCTCGAAGAGGAACGACGGGTCTTTTACGTTGCCATGACCCGGGCCATTGAGACCCTGTGTCTGTTCGAACGGCAGGATGTCCCTCACCCCCATACCCCGGCATTACAGGGAGATTTTCTCTTCGAGCGCAACTATGAGGAAGCGGTCGTGCCGGACCCGACCGTATTGGCAAGACGCTACACGGTTCTCGGGATGCGCGAAAGCGATCTTGGCTTCGCCGGAAGGAAGTCCCGGGAGCATCCGATCCATGCGCACCTGGCCGCGTTGCAGACCGGCGATGGGTTGCGAATGGAACAGGTGGGGGCGCATCTGGGACTGATTGACCGCGAAGGATTCTGCGTGGCTCGTTTATCTAAAGCCGCATGTGCGGAGTGGAGCGAGAAACGGGCACTTATCCAGTCGATCAAAATTCTTGCTATGGTGCAGCGACGTCGTGAGGACAGTGGTGAGGGATTTGATCAATACTGTCGCTCTGAAACTTGGGAGCTTCCGCTTGTTGAAGTGATTTATTCAGCGGTCAAAGCAAAGGGGAACGGTGGGTAGTCTCTGGGGCGGACCAAATCGCAGGGCCTTTAATAACTCTTAAAGAAGCTGCGGACCGCTTTGGCCGGGATGCAGGTTCTCTGAGTTCAGCAGCGCAGCGGTTTCGACAGCGAATGATTGAGGATGATAGTTTGCGCGAACGGTTCCTGGCGCTGAAGAGCAAATTGCCGAATTGAAGGCCCAATGACCAATGCTATCCGTTCAGAAATGTCTCAAAGAGATTGCACATGTTCTCGAAGTTGCGTAAATCGGTGGCATCTGTCAGAAAACGGTGGTCGGGCACGATGCCGCCGTCTGCTACCGATTCTTTCAATTGTTTGATGGGGGAGGCCTCGTAGTCTTTGTGGCGAAATGTTTGCCTTACGATGGCATCTCCCAGTTGACGGACATATTCGCGATATTGGATAAAGGTCTCGGCAGGGAGCCTCAAGTCATAGAGATAATTCAGGAATCCTTCAAGATAAGGCAGGAGTTTTTCACCGAATTCCAGATCTTCGTCGTGTACCATCCAGACCTTGGGCCAACTGGCCAGCTCATCGGTCCAGTCGCTCAGCTCTTTCTGCCCCTCGGTGCGAAGGATTTCGTCCCACTCCTCCCAGCTTATCCCGTAGGTCAATCCTCCGGAGGTATATCCCGCGATAAGGGCAAAGTTTTCATCGGAATCTTCGGAAAATAAATCCTCGACCTCTTTGCCCCGCCGTGTCTGGCGCCTGTTTTTTTCGGCCTCGATGCTGGTTTTGACCGAGGCGATATGCTCGGGATCAATATGAACCCCCAACATTTCCAGTTCTTTGAATGTGCATTCCCAGTCGACGGAGAAATGGTTTTTGTAAGCCTTCGCGATGTTTTTGGCACTGCAGGTGGGCAGCCATGATTTGGCTGCCACGAGCCTGGCTGGGCGCTTCATCCGTTTATGCCTGGGGGGGAGGGCTTTGCTCTTCTTTTTTCGTCTCATGAATGGACCTGGTGGGGCATGGTGTTGTCCGCTGGTAGTTGGTATCAGGGCTGCTCATGGCGCCAGGCGGAACGGAGAATTTTTTCGAGCGATCCCCCAGCGCAGCAGTGGTTTGTGATGGTGGCAAAGGATTCCGCGATCGACTCCAGTTCGGTGCGGGTCGCTTCTCTTTGCTCGGGCTCTAAAAGCTGCCGGGTTTCGAGAAAATCAAGCCATGCCGGAAGA
>CALZIC010000216.1 GCA_945787285.1 uncultured Desulfuromonadales bacterium | reverse complement strand
AGATCTTGCCGCGGTAGCTAAGAGCCTTCTGCAGACCTGTCTCAAAATCTGCACAGACCTCCACGCCCGGCTGCGGAGCTAGGGTGCGGCTGATGACGAGGGTGCGCCGCCCGGGCAGCGGCCGGCCGATGGACTCGTAGGTGCGCCGGCCCATGAGCAGGGTTTGGCCCATGGTCAGACGCTTGAACAAAGCGAGATCCTCAGGCAGGCTCCAGGGCAGCCTCCCGCCCCGGCCGATCACCCCGGATTCAGTCATGGCGACGATGAGGATCTTTTCCGGTTCGCTCATCCGGGCTTCAGAAGGAAAATCTCAGGCCCAAGGACAGCTGGTGGGCTGAAAAGTCGAAGTCGAATTCCTCGCCCAGGCCATCAACGAGTTCAGGGTCTGTGGAGCTCAGCCAGCGATATCCGATGTCCCAGGTCAGCGTTTTACTGAGTTTCACACCAAGGCCTGCCAGCACCTGGAAGGCAAAGACCAGATCATCGTCGTCAACCAGAGTACCCCCGAAAGTGGTGGTGTCGTTAAGGCTGACCTGGGCGGCACCGATGCCGAGCCCCAGGTAAGGGCGCCATTGCGGACCATGACGGTATTCGGCAATGGTATTGAGCATGGCACTCACCACGGTCACATCGCCATCGGCGTCAAAGGGGCCCTCATCAAACTCCACACTGTCCAAGTCGGCCTGGCGGTAACCGAGCTCCACCTCGATCCGCCCCTTGCCGATGTGGGGATAGTCATCATCGAGGTCGAAGCCGAGGGTGACCCCGCCCCCCAGCCCCTGCTCGAAATCGAATATGAACGAGCCCTCGTCACTGTGGTTTTTGGCATCGTCCAGCATCACCAGCCCGAAGTGCCCGCCCAGGTAGGGGCCCGAAGCGGCCATGGCCGATACGCTGGAACCAGCCAACAGCAACCCCGCCACCCATATCAAAATGTATCTGCGCATGTGATCCTCTGCTTTAATTCGGTAAGGTTTCAGGGGTTGACGGTCAGCTCGATCTCATCGGTCAGAACCTTTGCATCGGGTTCGTCTCCAAGTTCGATTTCGATTTTCACGTCCACCTCACCTTCCCTGAGCCCCTCGACCAGGCCCTTTTTGCCGAAGTCGTTGTTGATCCGGGCAATGGTGGACTCGGTGGAGTCCCAAGTTACCAGATCGGTAATATCTCTAGTTTCCCCATCCTCAAATACACCATTAGCTGAAAGCTTTAAGGTCTCCCCAACCACCACAGAGGGATCGATGGCATCAATGATGACCTCCGTCAGTTCCACGTCGAGGACCTCAAGGGTGGTGGTGTCTTCCAAATCCAGATCCTCAAAACGGGCTTTCACCTCCACAGTTCCAGGGTTCAGTGCAGTCAGCAAACCAAAGGTTGGCTCCTCGTTGCTGATTCTGGCAATGTTTCCGTTATCCACAGACCAGGTCACCGTATCGGTAACCGGCAGATTCAGGGTCCCGTCGGTAAAATCGGCCTCGGCGGTGAACTGCTGGTTGAGCAGGTTGACTATGCTTTGGTTTTCGGGAGCAATGGTCAAGGATGTTGGTTCGGCGGTGTTTACCGTCAACTCTTCCTCTTCGCTTTCGAAAGAGCCAAGGGTTGCCTTGATATCTGTTTTGCCAACACTCAGACCGGTCACCACACCTTCGCGCAAAGCTGAGTTGCTGATTGTTGCTATTTGGGGGTCGGAGGAGGACCAAGTGACGAGATCGGTATTAAGCACTAAGCTCCCATCGGCCTTGGTGATATTGGCGGTTTTCTGAGAAGATGTATCCACAGGAAGCTCCGGTACCCCAATGTTCACAGACAGGCCAACCACCTCTTCCCCGTTCACCGTCAAATCAGTATCCCCCGTCACCGTCAAATCGTCTCCCCCGGGAGTGGCATCTTGATAGGTTGCAGTGATGGTTGTGGTGCCCGGAGCCAAGCCGATGGCCCGTCCGATCCGGTCGCCCTCGCTGCTGATAACAGCCAAATCCTCCCTTGATGACGCCCAAGTCACTTCTTCAGTAATATCCAAAATACTTTTATTGCTCATATTTGCCAACGCCCTGAACTGGCGTGCCTCGAGGGTTTCAATGGATGGGTCAGGCGGGGTAATCTCAATGCTCTCGGGCACCGGGGCTACAACCGTTAACTCTGTACTGACGGTCTCTGTGTCAAAGGTTGCGCTGATTGTAATTGGAGTATCACTGGCCTTCAAAGTCGTCACCAGCCCTTCCGTCCCAGGATCATTGCTGATGGTGGCAACACTGGTATCGCTTGAGGCCCAGAGCACATCCTGGGTCAGATCCTGAACCGTGCCATCCGAAAATTCTCCGGAGGCCGAGAACTGCTCGGTCGACCCTTGAGGCACGCTTGGATCCAGCGGCTGGATTGTCAGCGTGACAATGGTCGCATCTGTCACCGTGAAATCAAACTCCGTAGTCACTCCCTGTGCCGAGGCCGAAACCGTCACCGTGCCGGGCAATACCGCCTTAGCCCTCCCCTGGCTGCCAGGGGCATTGCTGATGGTCAGGATACTTGTATCTGAGCTTTCCCAGAAGACCTCTTCGGTCACGTCCCGGGTGAACTGGTCGGAGAAATTACCCTTGGCCGTAAACTGGGTCGAGGTCAGGTTGGGGATGGATGTGACACTTGAGGTGATGGTAATCGAGGTCAGGGGGATAAAGTCATTCTTGCGTGTCGGGTCGCTGCTTTCGGAGCAGCCCGACAGGGCGAAAAGACATAACAGCAGATGGGGCCAAAATCGCTTCATCAAAAAAGCCTCCAATGAACAATTCTTCAATTCATGTAACACTTCTTAATAGCATAAAGCCCCCCCCTTGACAACAAAGGGGTCGGGCTCCAGAACAACTACCTGATCCTTCTGCAAGACTGGAGATGAAGAAGTGCTGCCAGGCTGCGGCAGCAAAAAGGCCGCCCTTCTCTTGCAGGGCGGCCTCTTTTTAACTGCAAGAAGTCTTTATTGGTGATTAAAATTCCAGCCCCAGTTGGGCGGACACCAGATTGCGGTTGTCGAAAACGTTTCCATCCTCGTCCACAGCAAATTCCTTGTCAAATTCACCCCGCAGGTATTCGAGGGACAGGCTGACGTTCTCCCAGGCCCCCCAGGAAACTCCAACGCCGTACTGCAACTCGGGCTGACCTGCGAACTCGTCGCTGCCTTCGAGGCGGGCGGCAAATTCGAGAACATCTCTGTGGTAGTAGGCCAGCTCAAGGTTCCAGGCCAAAGGCTTATCGCCGGCTCCGTCCCCGTCGGCATCGAGGTCGGCCACGTCAAATTCATCGACAGCTCCGAGGGCCTCCGCCGAAAATTCGAACTGGCCGGCAGAGGCTGCTGCATAGGCGCTCCAGCCACCGACCCGGTCGCTGTACTCGTTATCGGGATTAGCGTCGCTCACCAGCAGATCGCCATCGGTGTCGGCCAGATCCGAGAGATAGCTTGCCCCCAGCTCCAAACCATCGACCGGCGCCAGGGTCAGGCTCAGACCCCAGTCGCGCAGGTGGTCTTCCTGACCGGCTTTTTCGGCATCGCCGTTGAAAACAAAGGCCGACAGGGAAAAACGATCGATACTGTACCCACCAAGCAGCGCCGTCTCGCGGGTTTCACCGAGCTCGAGAGTCAGCGGGTCGCTGATAAAGTGGCTGTGAAAGGCGCCGAAGGGCACATACTGGCGCCCGATGCGGCCGAACCAGACCTCGTTGACCAGGTTGATGGCCGCCTCGTCGACCTCGATATCCGAATCCTCGTCCCCCTCCTCGAACAGGAAGATCAAATCACCAAGGATATGATCGGTGATCTCGACCCCGAACCCGAGCTGGGCGGTGGCCAGGGTCAGGTCGCTGGCCGCATCGGAGGTCCCGTCGGTCAACTCGACATCTTCGGCCGCACCCTCCACCTCGATGAGGCCGGAAATGGTGATGCGTTCGGTAATCTGGGTGGCCAGACCCGCCGCCTTTTTCTCGGCCAGGGTATGATAGATCTCGGCCTGGCGTTTTTCCAGCTCATCCATGCGAGAAGAGATGCCCGCCTCGGCCTGAGCGGCTGGATTGTCGGCCAAAGCCAGAGTCGGAACAAAGATCAGGGTAAAAATAAGAACCAGGTACTTCACAAACGCCCTCCGTGGTAATAAGAATAAACGGGTCGACCGAAAAGGGTTCACTTACCGCATCCGCCACAGCCACCGCAGCCGCTGCAGGACTCGATCTCCTGCTGGCAGCGCGGGCAGTTGCGCCAGGACGGGTCGCTCAGGATGCAACCGCAATTGCTGCAGGCCCCCGCAGGGGAACTCTGCTTGGCCGAGCCGCGTCGTTTGGTAAAAAGCCCTTTCACAGAGAACTCCTTTATAGCACGACTTGTGCCAACATGCCGCCAACAGTGAAGGCCAACAGCCAGGCTCCGGCCCAGATGCCCATGGCTTCTTTGACCCCCCGCTCCTTGAAGAGAATCATCAGCGAGGCGATGCAGGGCACAAACAAGGTGATGACCACCAGCGATACCACCACCTGCCAGGGTGCCAGGGCCAGTTCGCTGAGACCCGCGGCGCCGAAATCGCGCCGCACCATCCCCATGACAAAGGCGATGGCCGCTTCCTTGGGCAGTTTGAGCCAGCCCTCGGTGAGCGGAGAGACCAGGTTCTGCCAGGCGACCAGGCCGCCGCTGACCTGCAGCAGCGAGACGCCGAGGGAGCCGGCGATGAACCAGAGGTAGGCTTCCTTCATGAAGAAATAGGTGCGGACCCCGGTCTTGCGCAGCACGTTGCCGATGCGCGGCAGGCGCATGGGCGGCAGGTCGATGAGCAATGCCGAGCTCTTGCCGGGGATCGCCTTGTTCAGCACCGTGCCGAGAACCGCAAGGCACAGGAAGATAACCACCAGGTAGGTCAGCGAGAGCTTGAAGCCAACGGCTGCCAGCATCCCGGCGATGACTCCGATCTGGGCGCTGCAGGGGATTACGAAGTTGAGAATCGCGGTGGCGATGGTCCGCTCGCGCTTGGAACCGAGAATCCGGGTGGTAATGGTGCCGAGCTGTACGCAGCCGAAGCCGAGGATCACCGGGATCACCGCCCGACCGTTGAGGCCGATGGCGGTCATCAACCGGTCGACGAAGGTCGCCAGCCGCGGCAGGTAGCCCGAGTCCTCAAGAAGC
>CALZIC010000215.1 GCA_945787285.1 uncultured Desulfuromonadales bacterium | reverse complement strand
TGAGAACATCGATATGAACATGTTTGGGCTGGTAGAAGGCACCAATCAGGTTTTTACCCAAACGGTGATTGATGGCGGTTTTACCGCCGACGGAACTGTCGACTTGGGAAAGCAGGGTGGTGGGCACCTGGGCAAAAGGGATTCCTCGCAGGTAGGTCGCCGCAGCATAACCGCAGATATCGCCGACCACCCCTCCCCCGAGCGCGATCAGCCCCGAGAAACGATCGAAGCCACCTTCGATCAAGGCGTCGTAAATGAGCTCGAGGGATTGGGACGTCTTATATTCTTCTCCGTCTGGAATTTCGACAAAAGAGGCCTGGAACCCCTTTTGGGACAAAGCCTCAAAGACGACCTCACCATAAATACTACGTACCGTGGGATTGGTGACAATAGCCACCTTGTTAGGGAAATCGACGTCCCGAAGTGCATCTCCCAGTTGGGAAAGAACCCCCTCCCCAACCCAGATCGAATAGCTTCGATCGCCGAGACCAACTTCCACCTTTTCAATCATTACCATTCTCCATGTTCATTTGTTCGAGGATTGCCTCTGCGATCTGAGAAGCATCCATATCGGTAGCGTCAATTACAAGATCTGCCTGCGCATACAACGGCAGCCTCGATTCCCAGAGCTGCTTCAGTTGCTCACGCCGCCCAACGTCGCCAGCCAAAGGGCGCCCTTCCCCGTCGCCAATGCGGCGGCAGAGGGTTTCCCAGTCGGCATCGAGCCACACAACCCGACCGATACGCCGCATGAGATCCCAATTTTGCTCACGACCGACAACACCCCCACCGGTGGCCAGAATGATCGACTTGCCATGACACAGAGACTCAAGAGCCTGCGACTCGTAGTCACGAAACGCCGGTTCGCCCTCCCCTGCGAAAATTTCAGGAATGGACTGGTTTCGGCGCTCAACGATCAATTGGTCAAGGTCGATGACGGGGAGATGACTGAGGCTTCTAAGCTGGTCAGCCACGGTGCTTTTTCCAGCTCCCATAAATCCGATGAGAACGATTCCCTGTACGTCAGGCATAGCATATGTGCCATATAAGATGAAGGTGATTCAAACTTTTCCACATAAAAGAGTCGATGAACAAAAGGACAGGCCCTTGAAGGCCTGCCCTTTTGTCGTGTCCTTGTAATAACTCAGCTTACTGAAGTATGCGAGGCGTAATGAAAATCAACAATTCGCTGCGCGACTGGGTTTTCTGCGACGACTTGAAAAGATGCCCGAAGAAAGGCAGCGACCTCAGAATCGGCACCCCGTTTTCAGAGTAGTCGTCGTTCTCGACAAAGATACCGCCGATGACCGTCGTTTCCCCATCCATGACCAGCATCTTGGTCTGCGCTTCCTTGGTGTCGATCGAGGGAGCGGCACCAGCGCCGGTGGCCACCGTGGTACCGGGTGAGCTGTTAGCGGCCTTGATGGTGAGAATAATGGAGTTATCGGGATTGATAACCGGAGTCACCTCAAGTGACAATGCTGCTTCGACCAGTTCGGTCGTAATCTCGTTGTCGCTGACCGTCTGGTACGGAATCATGGTTCCCTGGGAGATTTTTGCACTTTCGCCGTTCAGGGTGGTGACCCGGGGGCGGGAGATGATTTTGCCCTGTCCCGAAGATTCCATGGCAGAGAGCTGCAGGTCGATGATGACATTATCGGTGCCGATCTTACCGAACTGAACCTGGTTGGCAATACCGGAGACCGCATCACCTGCCGCAAGTGCCCCCGGCGGGATAACAAAGTTTCCACCAAACCCCAGAGCATCAAAAACGGTATTCCACCCATTGGCCAGATTTCCATCAATGAATGTAAGTCCCCAGTTTACGCCGAGGTTTCGGTTAAAGGTGGAGTCTGCCTCGACAATGCGCGCTTCGATCATCACCTGGCGCTCGGGGGTATCGAGAATTATCACCAGCTTCTTAATCTGCTCGATAACGCTGGGGACATCAGTGACAATCAACTGCTTGTTCCTGGCATCAGCGGTAATTTTACCCCTGTCTGTAAGCAGTTCTTTGCTCGGCCCTTCAACGTTTTTCAAATCGGTGTAACTGACCGGAATAACTTCAGTGACGAGATCTTCGAGTTTTTCCTTGTTTCTCGAAGCGGTAAACTTGGCCTCATCCATTTCACGAATTTGCGATTGGGGAAGGATTCGGACCACGTTACCCTTCTTAAGCATTCCCAGCCCCTTGATTTCAAGGATGAGGTCGAGCGCCTGGTCCCAGGGCACATCGATCAGACGTAGGGTAATGCTCCCCTTGACTTCGTCGGAGACAATGATGTTCAGGTCACTGACTTCAGCGATCAGCTGAAAAATGTCACGCACATCTGCGTCATCAAAAACCAGGCGGATCTTCTCGCCGGTATAAACCTCTTGTGCGTCATCCTCTCGGATCAGTCTTGCCGCGGTGCGCTCTTCTGCAGCAACAGCAGTCCCATCGCCGGTAAGGTCCGAGGCCGCTTTCGCTACCAAGGCACCAGAAGGAACCGCCATGGCCACCGGTACAGCAAGTGCTTCGACGGGAGCCGGGGCGGCCTCAGCATAATGACCGTCCTTGACCGAGAAGATCAACTGGTTATCGACCTGCTTGAGAGTGTAAGGAACCTGCCCCTTGAGTTCCACAGCAAACCGCACGTCCTGCTTGTCTTCACGGAGCACGGTGTATGGAGTCACGCGACGCACAGCGCTGGGGAAGGCCGAAGAATCGAGCGTGCGGCGCAGCGCCCTGCTGATATCGGCGTTTTTAAGGCCAAAGCGTATAATATTCCCCTGCGCGGAGGCCTTGATCAAGTCACCCTTGCCGCTATAGTCGACAGTGATCAGGGACTGACCGTCTTCAGCATAAAAATCGATGGCTTCAATCACAACGCCCGAAGAGGAAGCCGCCTTTGCAGTTGATGTCGTGGTTATGGCGGAGGACTCTTTGCCATTGGGTTGCCAGGAAACAACGACAGAGTCGTTCTGGCCGTCGACCGTATAGGCAGGGAGGCCGGCGGAGGCAGAATCGAAGACGAACCGGGTCCGGTCCTGGTAAGTACCGACCCTCACTTGGTGAAAACCACCGGCAGCCGGGAATTTCCGCTCTTTGAACAGAGGCTTAACCCCATGAAGGTCAACAACCAGCCTGGGCGGGTCACCGAGCTTGAAGAAACGGAACTTTTCGATCGGTCCGTCACCAGTGAAAACAGCCTTGCCGGTATTGATATCAATCGACTCAATCACCTGAGCCTTACCCGCTTCCGCACAGAAAGACGTGCCAGCAAAGGCAAACAACAGCACACTCATTCCAAAGGCCATGAGGGCCAACTTTCGGCATGCAATCCGCTTCATTATCAGCTCACCCATCTTATCTGGCTCCTTCCCGCTGAGGAAGTTCAATCTTCTGAACGCTCTCTCTGACATCGCCGACAAAGTCGTAGTATTTTTCCTGCACCAACACACCTTCTGAATCGACTTCAATAACCACTCCATTATTCCGACCCACCTTTACCCCCTTCTTGAGGATGTAGGATTTGCCCCCCGGGGCCGAAACCATGGCCATGGGCTTCCCCTTGCCAATAATCACCCCGATCAGGCGTAACTGCGCAAGGTCGTATTGCTGTAGAGGCGTCAAAGGAACCTGCTGTTCGAGCACCATGGGCTTCCTGACTTCAAGAAGAGCTTCAAACGGATCCCTTCGCGAAGCGGGATTATAGCTGTAGACCGGCTTATCCTCTTCCTGTCCATCTTCAACCGTCGCCTCGGCTACGGCCCCCTTGGCCTGAGGTGCCCTTTTAGGCGCCGGCTTCGCAACCGCGGGAGGACTTGACGGTGCATCGTCACCACAACCCGAGACCCCAAGGGACAACGCAGAAATAAGGGCTAAAGTGAAAACTTTTCGTATCATCACTTTTTCCTCCTTTTCTTGCCCTGGTCAGGAGGGTTCTCAACAAACCGGAAGGTCGTCGCCATGCAGTCGACCTGAAGGACGTTGCGACCGTCGGTCATTTTGGGACTAGACAGGGAGAGATTACCAAGATTGACGATTCGTGACATTTTACCGATAGCGTCAGAGAACAGTGCCACTTCGTGGTAGGAGCCGACCAGCTTAAGACTGACTGGCACCTCGGCATAAAAGCCCTTTACCCGCTCTCCCCCCGGCTTGAAGAGTTTGACTTCCAGTCCGTTCTCCTTGGCCAGGCCCGCAATGCTGGTCAGCAGGTTGGGAATTTCCTTGTCGTTCGGCAATTCCTTGAGAGCAACAGCCAGTTTCTTTTCCATGTTCTCATATTCGGCTCTGAACTTTGGAAGGTCCCTGGCGATCGACCTGTCTTCCACAAGCTTTCGCTCGAGGCGATCATTCTGGTCAATTAATTTCGAATACTCTTCCTGCGCCGGCAGGTAGAGAAGATAAACGAAAAGTCCGACGACCACGGCCATCAGAAAGAGCAGGATCAACGCCCTCTGATAGGCAGGAAGCTTAAGGATTTTTTCAAGGCGAGGATTCATGGTCCTGTGTCCCTTGTTTAATTATTGTCCGTCTTCGGGGGAGTCTCGACCTTGGCAGCCAGACTGAACTTCTGAACCTTCACTCCGCCCGCAGTACCCTGCTGGGTCACCTGCAGTTCTACATTCCTGTAGTAGGGCGATTCCTCAAGCTGCTTGAGAAATTGGGCTACGACTTCTTCACTGAGACCGACCCCATCGAGACTGACAGAGCCTCCCGATTCCTTGAACTTGGTCAACCACAGTTTTTCAGGCAGCACCTGACTCAATTCGTCGAGCAACCGAACCGGCCCGGTCTTACCCTCTTTAAGCGTGTCCAGTATTTCGAGCTTGCCGCTCAGTTCCTTTTTTTTCTTTTTGAACTGGGCCACTTCCCCCAGCTTCTTCTTAAGCTGACTGATCTCTACTTCTTTACGGGCCACTTCCTCTTTCTGCTTGGACACCTTCTTTAGTATTGTGGCATGTCCAATACCGCAACCGACCACCGCGACAGTCAGTCCGACCACGAGGATGGCAATCTGGCCTCGTAACTGCTCCTTTTTTTGAGCCGCCCGGACGGGCAAAAGATTAATACGAATCATTTGTCGCCCAGCCTCCTCATAGCAAGCCCCATAGATTAATACGAATCATTTGTCGCCCAGCCTCCTCATAGCAAGCCCCATAGCAACGGAAAAGAGGGGGCCGATGGCTTGAATGTAATCGGAATCGAATTCCTTGTCGGTGTAATGAACCTGAGAGAACGGATCGAGCAACTCAACCGGAACGCCCAACTGACCCTCAAGGTAATCACGCAGTTTAGGAGTCCGGGAAACCCCGCCGGCGATGTAAAGCTTCTGAACCTTTTCGTCGGAAGAAGTGGCCGAAAAGAAATCGAAAGACCGCTGTACCTCCTGTGCCAGGCTCTCAGTCGCATCGTCAATAACCTCTAGGACGGAAGCAGGATCGACATCGGCCACCTCACCACCGAGTTTGACGATTTCAGCGTCGTCACCACTGAGACCGAGACGCTTCTGAATTTCTTCGTTGTACATGTTGCCGCCGACCTGAATATCACGGGTAAAAACCGACTTACCCTCCTTCAGGACGTTGACGTTCATCGCTGCGGCCCCCATGTTTATCAGGGCGACAATCTCGTCATCATCCACACCGTAGTTGGCCTCGTAGGCGTTTTCGATAGCAAAGCAGTCGATATCCATCACCATGGGGTTCAGGCCGCACTCCTTGAAGACGGCCACGTGATCATTGACAAAGTCCTTCTTGGCGGCAACCAGAATAACGTTCATCATCGAAGGATCGCGTGCATCTGGCCCGAGAATCTGAAAGTCAAGATTGACTTCCGAAATTTCAAAGGGAATATACTGCTCGGCTTCCCATTGAATGGACGATTCCATTTCCTCTTCCGTCATGATCGGCAGTTGAATTTTGCGGATAATAACGGAATGACCGGAAACCGAGGTGGCGACATTTTTTGTCTTAACCTTATGGCTTTCCACAAGGCTTCGAACCACGTCAACCACCAAGCCGGTATCCATGATCGCGTTGTCCACGATCGCCTCCGGGGGCAATGGAGCGACACCGAGAGTAACGAGCTGATACCCCCCCTTCGATTCTCGAAGCTGGACCATCTTGATGGAGCTCGACCCGATATCGATGCCCACGATGTCTTTTTTCGCTTTGAATAGCATCTAAAGACCC
>CALZIC010000214.1:4170-10582 GCA_945787285.1 uncultured Desulfuromonadales bacterium | reverse complement strand
CTGGATGATGGCCAACGGCAAAGAGAACCCCCTCTACGAGAAGTTCGACCGGGTCGTCTCCATTCTCAAGAAGTACGACACGGTGCTTTCGCTCGGCAACGGCCTGCGCGCCGGGGCGATCCATGACTCCCACGACCGGGCCATGGTCCAGGAGCTGCTGATCAACTGCGAACTGGCCGAACTCGGCCGCGAGATGGGCTGCCAGATGCTGGTTGAAGGGCCGGGGCACATGCCCCTCGACGAGATCGAAACCAACATCCGCCTGCAGAAGCGCATGAGCAACGACGCCCCCTACTACATGCTCGGCCCCATCTCCACCGACGTGGTCCCCGGCTACGACCACATCTCGGCCGCCATCGGTTCGGCCCAGTCGAGCCGCTACGGGGCCGACCTGATCTCTGCCCAACGAGCAGGACGTCATCGACGGGGTCAAGGCCGCCAAGGTCGCCGCCTACATCGGCGACATGAACAAGTACCCCGAGCGCGGCCGCGAGCGGGACAAGACCATGAGCAAAGCCCGGCGCGACCTCGACTGGCAGAAACAGTTCGAACTCGCTCTATTCCCCGAGGACGCCAAAGCCATCCGCGCCAGCCGCACCCCCGAAGACGAGGACACCTGCACCATGTGCGGCGACTTCTGCGCCTCCCGCGGCGCCGGTCAGCTCTTCAAGTGCGACCTCAAAGGGGATAAAATCTAGTAAGGCAAAAAGGCGTAATGAGTAATAGGTGATGGGTAAAAGATTTTACTGATCACTGTTCACTCATCACTCCTCACTGTTTTTAACGTTTCCAGGTGTAGGAAAGGGAGTGGAACTCTCCCGCGGACCCGCCGCTGTGACGGGGGACTGACCTCTCGAATTACCCACTGTACGGCCACCAAGCCATGCGGGAAGGGGAGGGGAAGGAACGATCCCGGAGCCAGAAAGCCTGTCTGGAAACGAATGTGAGTGAACGCCCGGCTGATAGCCGAGCGCCCACCCAGGAAAAACAACCACCGAAGGTAAAGGGGGTTGGAGGTCTTCGTGTATGCGAGCCCCCGGCCTTCTTGCCGGGGGCTATTTTTTTAATCGTATCCTAGAGGTTGGTTGAGACCGAAAAAAATAAATCAACCACAGAGACACGGAGACACAGAGGATAGAAACGCTTGATAAAGCTAAAAGCTCCGTTTTTCTCTGTGCCTCTGTGGTAAGAACCTACAAGGAGTCAAAAAAATGAAAACCGCTATTCTTCTCATGGGACACGGATCCCGGGTCGCCCAGGCCAACAACGCTCTCAACGTCATCGCCGAAATGGTCAAGGAGCAGAGCGGCTGCGGGATCGTCGAGGTTTCCTTCCGCGAGCAGCACTCCCCCAACATCCAGAAGGGGATCGACGCCTGCGTGGCGCAGGGGGCGACCCGCATCCTGCTCTATCCCTACTTTCTCTTCGCCGGCGCCCACGTCCTCGAAGATCTGCCCGAGGAGATGGACGAGGCGGCCAAGCGGCACCCCGGCCTCGAGATGGTCCTCGGCAGCCCGCTCGGCGTTCATCCCAAGCTGGCCGAAATCGTCTGCGAACGGATCGACGAATCGATGAAGAGCAGCGGCTGGAAGTAAGGCCTTTGGCAGGAGATGACAATGACGGGTTCCGCGGTTATTCTTGATCCTCAGGAAATCGAGCGCAAAAGCTTCGAAATTATCGACAGCGAGGTGGGGGCGCATCCCTACGACGCCCGGCAGTGGCCGGTGGTGCGGCGCATTATCCACACCACCGCCGATTTCGACTTTGCCGGAATTACGCTCTTTTCTCCCGATGCCGTTGCATCGGGCATCGCCGCGCTGCGACGGGGCGAAAAGGTGCTGAGCGATACCAATATGGTGCGCGCCGGGGTCAACAAGGCCCGCCTGGCTGCGTTCGGCAGCGACATCGCCTGCCATGTGGCCGATGCCGATGTGGCGGCGACCGCCAAGGCCGAAGGGGTGACCCGTTCGATCATCGCCACCCGCAAAGGGGTGCAGGATGGTGCCGGCATCTTTTTGATCGGCAACGCGCCGACGGCCCTGTTCGAGCTCCTTGAGCTGGTGCGTGCCGGCGGGCCGCGCCCCTCGCTGGTGGTGGGGGTGCCGGTCGGTTTTGTCGGCGCCGAGGAGTCGAAGGAGGCGCTCCTTGAATCGGGGCTCCCTTTCATCACTTGCCGCGGCCGCAAGGGGGGGTCGGCGATTGCCGCGACCATCCTCAATGCGCTGATGCTGCTAGCTGCCGAGGAGGCCTGAGATGAACCGTTTCTTCGGCCCGGCCTTGACGGTGACCGTTCTGCTGGGATCAGCCTCGCAGGGACACGCCATGCATATCTCCGAGGGAATCCTGCCGGCGGGGTGGGCGGGACTGTGGTTCGCCGTGGCCCTGCCGTTCGTCGCCTGGGGTGTAAGGGACATCACCCGGCGCAAGCAGGCCGATGCCTCCTTCATCCCCCTGCTCGGCATCTTCGGGGCGGCGGTCTTTGTCTTCAGCTGTTTCCCGATTCCGGTGCCGGTGGCCGGCAGCACCGCCCACCCGGCCGGGACCGGCCTGAGCGCGATTTTCCTCGGTCCCTTCGTCAGCGTGGTGGTCGCCTTTATCTCGCTGCTGCTGCAGGCGCTGTTTCTCGCCCACGGCGGCCTGACCACTCTGGGGGGGAACACCTTCTCCATGGGGGTGATGGGCTCCTTTTTCGGTTTCGCGGCCTTTGTGCTCGGGCGCAGGCTCGGGCTCGGCCTTTTCTGGTGCGGCTTTCTGGCCGGCATGACCGCTGACCTGGTGACCTACTTCGGCACCTCCATGGAGATGGCTTTGGCCCTTCACGGCGATCAGCCGCTGGCCTCGGTGCTCGGGCAGATCTTTCTCGCCTTCATGCCGACCCAGGTTCCCCTCTGCCTGGTCGAAGGGGCGGTGACCGGCGGCATGCTGGTTTACGTGCAGAAGCATCGCCCCGACATCCTCTACCGGCTCGGGGTGCTTAAAAAGGAGGTCCCGGCATGAGGCTGTGGCTCTGTGCCCTGGTGCTTTTCTGGGCGGTGGCGCTCTGCTGTCCGGCGTTCGCCGAGGAAGGGGGCAAGTGGCCGGGGGTCGATGAGACGGTGGTGGAGAAGTTCGCTAAAGAGCTCGGCCGCGAGGCCCGGGATCCCTACATCAATACCGACCAAGGCGACCTGCTGCTGTTCCTCTTTGCCCTGGCAGGCGGCGTCGGCGGTTTCATCATGGGGTATTTCTGGCACAAGGTCTTCGTTGCCGGAAAAGAGAACATGGATTCAGGGGAGTAGGGGAAATGTCCCACCATTTAATCGATATCGCAGCTGAGCGACACCAGTTTCTGGTCCGGATCGACGGGCGCATCAAGCTGCTGCTCCTTTTCGCCGCCCTGGCGGTCAACCTCAGCTCGGGCGGGTTCAGGGTGTCCCTGGTTCTTGCGGCTTCGGCCTTGGTCCTGGTGACGATCTCCGGGGAGCGACCGGCCGCTTTTCTCAAGCGCATGATCATCCCCGCGGTGCTGGCTTCGGTGGCTCTGCTGACCCAGCTCTTCTGGTATCGACAGGGAACGGTGATGATGGAGTTCAACGTCGCTTCGCACGATTTCGAGATTTACCGGGGGGGATTCGAGCGCGGCGTCGAGCTGGGCTCGCGCATCGTCGGCGGCATGGGGACTCTGCTCTTCTTCTCCCTGACCACGCCGTTGCCGGAGCTGATGAAGGCTGCGCGGTTTTTTCGCTGCCCGGCGGTGCTGGTGGAAGTCGCCTTGATCATGTACCGTTACATCTTCCTGCTGTTTGAGGAAGGGGGCAAAATCCGCCACGCTCAGAAGGCCCGTCTCGGCTTTTGCGGTTTTCGCACTTCGCTGCGCTCCTCGGGCATTCTCGGTGGCATGTTGGTTCTGCGTACATACGACCGCGCAGAGCGCTCCTTTGCCGCCATGCGCTGCCGCGGCTACCGCGGGGTGATGACCGGGCCTTCGCCAAAGGCGATGCAGTCCGGCGACTGGGGGGCGCTGACCGTGGGAATGGCCGGACTGGCGGCCTTGTTCGTGTTCCGATAAGAGACCCGGAACAACTGAGGCACGAGGCGGTGTCGCTGCTGTAGGAGCGGATTTATCCGCGATCGATTGGCCGGGGCTTTTTCGCGAATGAATTCGCTCCCACAGGGAAGGCAGGGCTCTCGCCCGGGTGGTTGCCTGATTGGAGAAACACGTGCTCAAAATCGAAAACCTGCACTACACCTACGAGGACGGGACCTCGGCCCTGAACGGCATCGACCTGGAGATCGAGCGGGGGGAGTTCCTCGCCGTGCTCGGTTCCAACGGCAGCGGCAAGACGACGTTGATCAAGCATCTCAACGGTCTGCTGCGCCCCGCCAAAGGGCGAGTGCTGCTGGAGGGCAAACCGATCGAGCGGGTGGAAGATCGCGAGGTGTTCAGCAACATCGGCATCGTTTTTCAGGATCCCAACGACCAGCTCTTTGCCTCGACGGTGGAGGAGGACGTCGCTTTCGGCCCCACCAACATGGGGCTCGATCCTTGCGAGGTTGCGGAGCGGGTCGGTGAGGCTCTGCACCAGGTGGGGATGCACGATTTCGCGCGCAAGTCGATTCACGCCCTTTCCCACGGCCAGAAAAAACGCATCTGCGTCGCCGGTGTTCTCGCCATGCGGCCCCGGGTCATCATCCTTGACGAGCCGACTGCCGGCCTCGATCCGATGGGGGTCCATTCGCTCATGCACCTGCTCGAGGACCTGAACAAAAACAAGGGGATCACCATGATCATGGCGACCCACGTGGTTGATTTGGTCCCCCTCTTTATGAGCCGCATCGCCATCCTCAGCAAGGGCAGGGTGCTGCGCTTCGGCGACCCCGATGAAGTTTTCGGCGATGCCGAGGCGATCCGGACCGCCAAGCTGCACCTGCCGCTGGTGGCCGAACTGATGCATATCCTGAAAACCCGCGACCAGGTTAACCTGCAACATATCCCCCTGACCGTCGGCGAGGCGCGCCGGGAGATTCTGCGCCTGCTGTCGGTTCAGGACGTGGTGTCGAGGGTCTGAAATGACAGAAAAAAAGCTTCGATACGGTTTTACCACCGGGGCCTGCGCCGCCGCGGCGACCCTGGGCGCGGCGCTGATGCTTCGCGACCAGGCGCCACTCGAGTCGGTGGAGCTGTCTTTGCCGGCAGGCTTTACAGCAAGGTTTGCCCTCGGTGGGCAAGTCTTTGAGGCCGGCAAGGCCCGCTGTTTCGTGGTCAAGGATGCCGGCGACGACCCCGATGTGACCCACGGCGTCGAGGTGCATGCCGAGCTGGAGTGGGTGGCCGAGGCCATCTGGCAGCCGGCCATCGCCGTCGAGGGCGGCGAAGGTGTCGGCAGGGTGACCAAGCCGGGGCTGGCGGTTGCGGTCGGCGAGCCGGCCATCAACCCGGTGCCGCGCCAGATGATTCTGGGGGCGGTCGCCTCGGTCTTCCCCGAGCTTCCTGCCGGGCGCCACCTGAGAGTGACCATTTCGATTCCCGACGGCATAGAGCGGGCGCGGCGCACCCTCAATGAGCGCCTCGGTATTCTCGGCGGTTTGTCGATTCTGGGGACGACCGGGGTGGTGAAGCCGCTCTCCCACAAGGCCTGGACCGACACTCTGGAGGTGGCGCTCGATGTGGCCCTTGCAGCCGGCGAGGCGACGGTCGTTCTTTCGACCGGGCGGACCAGCGAGGCGGTGGCTGAAATCCGCCTCGGTCTGCCCGAGGAGGCCCTGGTCATGATGGGGGACCACGTTGGCTACGCCCTGGAGGCCTGCCACCGCAAGGGGGTCGACTCGGTGGTGCTGGCGGCCCAGTACGCCAAGCTGGTCAAGATCGCCTGCGGCCATCCCCAGACCCACGTGCGTTCATCCAGCCTCGACCTGTCGAAAATGGCCCGCTGGGCACGCAACGGCGGCCTTGACGAAGGGCTGGCGAAAGGGATAGAGTGTGCCAACACGGCCCGCGAAGTCTTTGAAAAGACCGGGGCCGATCACCCGCTGACGCGCATGGTCGCAGATCGGGCCCTGGCCCATCTGCAGAGCTGGGCTCCGGGGGTGACTATCGCGATTCTGCTGGTCGGCTACGGCGAGCAGCAGGCGGTCCCTTTTGGCGAGTGGCCGGATGACCTGAACAGGAAAAGGACACCATGAAAAACATCTATGTAATCGGTGCAGGGGTAGAGGGGCAGGAGGGCTTCAGCGGTCGTGCCCTCGAACTGGTCGAGCAGGCGGATATTCTCTTCGGCGGTGAGCGCCAGCTCGACCTCTTTCCCGATTTTCCAGGTGAGAAAGTGGCCATCGGCAGCAATCTCGGCGGCATCGTCGAACGTCTGCAGAGCTCTGCGGGGCGCGCCGTGGTCCTGGCGTCCGGCGACCCGCTCTTCTTCGGCATCGGCCGTTA
>CALZIC010000214.1:0-4131 GCA_945787285.1 uncultured Desulfuromonadales bacterium | reverse complement strand
TGGAGTTCGTCCCCAATGTCACTTCGATTCAGTACGCCTTCGCCAAGATCAAGGTGCCGTGGGACGATACCGTCTTTGTTTCGGCCCACGGGCGCGGTCTGAAAGGGGCGGTCGACCGCATCGTCGCCAACGACAAGGCGGCGGTGCTCACTGATGAAAAGAACACTCCGGCGGCCATCGCCGCCGAGCTCATCGATCGGGGGCGGGACGGTTATACCGCCTATCTCTGTGAGAACCTGGGCAGCGCCGAGGAGCGCATCCGCAATACCGATGTGGCCGGTCTGCTCGAGATCAAGGCGGCGCCCCTGAACGTGCTGATCCTGATCAAGGAATACGAGGCCGGCGGCGACGAGTACGTGCCGACCCTCGGCATTCCCGACGAAGAATTCGCCACTATTAAGAAGCTCATCACCAAGGAAGAAGTGCGGGTGGTCACCCTGGCCAAGCTCAAGCTGCGCCATGACATGTGCCTGTGGGACATCGGTGCCGGCTCCGGTTCGGTGAGCATCGAGGCCGACCACCTGCTGCCCAACGGGCGTATCTATGCGGTGGAGCGCAACGAGCAGTGTCTCGGCTTCATCAAGGAAAACCTCAACAAGTTCAATACCCGCAACGTCACCCTGGTGGCGAGCGAAGCTCCCGAAGGCCTCGAAGATCTGCCCGATCCGGACCGGGTCTTTATCGGCGGCAGCGGCGGCAACCTCTTCGATATCCTCGAGGTGATCGATGCCCGCCTGCCGGCCGACGGCCGGGTGGTGATCAACGCCATCACCCTCGAAACCCTCACCGCGGCCACCGAGTATTTCGACAACGCCGGCTATAATGTCGAGGTGACCACCATCAACATCGCCCGCACCCGCCCCCTGACCGAATACAAGATGTTCGAGGCCTACAACCCGGTCTACATCATCGTCGGGGTCAAGGAATAAAAACGTTTGAAGTTCCAAGTTCCAGGTTCGGTGTTCCGGGTTAGAACTGCAACGTCGAACTTCGAACGTGGTACATCGAACCCTGTAGTAAAGGCGTTCCAGGTTCCGGGTCGGAACTGCAACTGCGAACTCCGAACATGGAACGTCGAACTTTATTAAGGAAGTTGCTTTTGATGAATCCCCGTCTTATCGCCGTCGGCGTCGGCCCCGGCGACCCTGAACTGATTACCCTCAAGGGGGCCCGTCTGATCGGTGAAGCCGATGTGGTGGTCTGCCCCATCGGTGATCGCTCCGACAGTTCGGTCGCCGCCACCATCGTCGACGGCCTGATTGACCCCGCCCGGCAGCAGGTCATCCGCCAGGTCTACCCGATGCGCAAGGACCCGGCCGAGATGGAAGCGTCCTGGCAGGCCTCGGCCGCCGAAGTAGCCGCGCTGGTCCAGTCCGGCAAGACCGTCGCCTTCGTCACCATCGGCGACCCCTTTCTCTATTCGACCTTCCTTTACCTCTACCGCATTCTCGGCGAGAGCTACCCCGACGTCGCGGTGCAGGTCGTTCCGGGGATCTCCAGCATCAACGCGGCTGCCGCCGCGGCCGACTGCCCCCTGGGGCTGGCCTCCGACCGCATCGCCATTCTGCCGGCGACCTTCGAGGAGGAGGGGCTGCGCCAGACCCTGGCCGATTTCGACACGGTCATCCTGATGAAGGTGCACCGGGTCTTCGGCAAAGTCCGCAGCCTGCTGGCCGAACTTGGTCTCGTTAAGGGGGCGGTGTACGTCCGCCGGGTCGGGCTTGAGGGAGAGGCGGTTTTTAACGATATCGACGCGGTGGCCGAGGAGGATCTCGACTATCTATCCCTGGTCATCATCAGCAAAGCGAGGGCTGAGCTTTGAGGAATGAGGAGTTAAAGGCGAATTCCGGAGCCCCGATTCTTTTTGTCGGCGCCGGCCCCGGCGACCCGGAGTTGATCACCGTCAAGGGCCTGAAAGCCCTGCAGGGCGCCGATGTGGTCGTGTATGCCGGCTCCCTGGTCAACAAGGCCCTGCTCGAGGAACTCAAGCCGGGGGCCGAAGCGTATGACAGCGCACCGCTCAACCTCGAGGAAGTGCTGGCCATCATGATTTCGGCGGCCAAAGCCGGCAGGCAGGTGGTGCGTCTGCACACCGGCGACCCGTCGCTGTACGGGGCGATTCAGGAGCAGATGGAGACGCTCGATGCCGAAGGGATCGCCTACCGGGTCATCCCCGGGGTCACCGCGGCCTTTGCCACCGCGGCGAGCTTGAGGCAGGAGCTGACCCTGCCGCAGGTCTCCCAGACCGTGGTGCTGACCCGCATCGAGGGGCGCACCCCGGTGCCGGAAAAGGAAAAGCTCGGCCGCATCGCCGCCTTGGGGGCGACGGTCTGCCTGTATCTCTCGGTGTCGATGATGGACAAGGTGGTGGCCGAACTGCTGGCCGGCGGCGTCTATACCACTGAAACCCCGGCAGCGGTGGTGAGCCGGGCGAGCTGGCCCGACGAGCGGGTGGTCGAAGGGACTTTGGGCGATATCGCCGAAAAGGTTCTGGCGGCCGGCATCAGCCGCCAGGCGCTGATCCTGGTGGGGGAGGTTCTTTCGGCCCGCACTAAAGGGGTGCCGGAGAAGTCGAAGCTGTACGACAAGGGGTTTGTGCATGGGTTCAGATCCTAAACCCTGGGGTTGCGCCCCCAGACGGCGCCTTACTTTCTTTGTTCGCCCAAAGAAAGTAAGCAAAGAAAGGGCGCCCCGCTCCTTGCCCGCCTGCGGCGGGTTCCCTGCGCTTCGCAGACGTTTTGAGGGTGGGCAAAACTCGCTTCGCTCAGACAGTTGCCCCCATTTTACTCAAAATGTCCACTTCGCTCCGGCGGCGTCAAAGGGGATTGGGGCAGAAAACCTCGACGGGCGGTGCCCGCCCTGTCACTGAAAAAAAGTAGTCAATTATGGTGCCCTCTACCTTTTCCTTTAGTGTTTTACCTCGGTGTCTCTGTGCCGCTGTGGTTCAGACAGGCTCTTTATGAAAACCGCCATCATCGCCATAACCCCGCGAGGGGCGGAGCTGGCCCGGCGTATCGGACAGGCGCTGCCCGAGGCCCAGGTTTATCTGCCCGAGCGGCTGCGCCAGGAAGATGGCTGCGGCTATTTTTCGGAGCCGCTGGCCGAGCTGCTGCCCCGCCTGTTCAGCGGGGGACAGGCTCTGGTCTGCATCATGTCGATCGGCATTGTGGCGCGCCTGCTGGCGCCGGTGTTGAAGGGGAAGGACGTCGACCCGGCGGTTGTGGTGATGGACGAGGCGGGGGAGTACGCCATCCCACTGTTTTCCGGCCATCTCGGCGGCGCCAATGCCCTCGCCCGCCAGCTGGCCGAACTGGCGGGGGGCCAGGCCGTCATCACCACCGCCACCGATGTCAACGGCCTGCCGGCCTGGGACGAGGTGGCCCGGATCAACGACCTGGTGGTCGAGCCGATCGCCAATATCCGGCATCTCAACAGCATGCTGCTGCAGGGTGACAAAATTGCCCTGGTCGACCGAAGTGGGCGGATTGCCTCCTGTTTCGAGGGGGTCAAAGGAGTGTTTCGCTGCAGTTCTTTCTCGGCGGCGGTTCGCTCGGGGGCGGCCGGACAGGTTTTCGTGACCCACCGGTCCATTCCCGAAGCCGAAATCCGCTCCGACCTCCTTTTGCTGCGCCCCCGAGACTTGGTGGTCGGTATCGGCTGCAACCGGGGGACCTCGGCCGCTGAGATCGCGGAGGTAATCGCCGCGGAATTCAAGCGGGGGTTTTTGTCCGTAAAGAGTATCGCCTGCCTGGCCTCGATCGACGCCAAAGCGGATGAAGCGGGACTGCTGGAGTATGCCGGGAAGGCTCAGCTGGATATCGAGTTTCACCACGCGGAAGCTCTCAACGCCGTTTCGACCCCCGCTCCCGACTCCCCACACGCCCTGGCGGCCGTCGGTGCCAAGGGGGTTTGCGAGCCGGCGGCCATCCTCTCCTCCGGCAGGGGGAGCCTGCTGGTCACCAAGAAAAAACGCGGCAACGTCACTCTGGCCGTTGCCGAGAAAGTCTGAGACGTCTTGAGTATGCCCGAAATGACAAACGGAAAAGTGCTGGTGGTCGGCATCGGCCCCGGCGACCTGAAGCAGATGACCTTCGCCGCCAGAGAGGCGATCGAAGGGGCCGATGCCGTGGT
>CALZIC010000213.1 GCA_945787285.1 uncultured Desulfuromonadales bacterium | reverse complement strand
ATCGGTGCGCGGCCCTGCTCGATCAAGGGGGCGATTTACGGCACCTATGTCTTCAGGGGCGGTGTCTGGCCGATGAGGTTCATGAAATATTCCTTCACCGATGAGCAAATCCAGATGATATCAGATTATCTGAACTCCTTCGGCGGCATTATGGGCAAGCAGCGCTTCATCACCACCTGCGCCGGTTGTCATGGAATGGATGCCAAAGGCGGACGGGTCGATGAAGAGGTGTGGGGCGAAGATGCATATGAAATCAAGGAGGCCATCTACGATGAGGATCCCATGCGTTTCCTGAAATGCCTGCCGCACCAGGATGTTTTTGACATCGGTGGCTATCTGCAGACGATGGAATATATGGATGATGACGACAGTGAAGATGATGGTGACGACAGTGAAGATGATGGTGACGACAGTGAAGATGATGGTGACTATGTTCACGATTCCTCCTCCAGGTAGTTTGATGGAATGACCATCTATGGGGCCGTCCGTTTTCGGGCGGCCTTTTTTGTTTGGTGGGGTTCCATGAAGGGGTAGTGAGTAGAGAGTGTAGTGTGGAGTGTAGTTTGACCGCTCATTGTTTTTGTCTTATTTGTTAAAGCTAAGCTTGTTGCTGTCTCTTTTTGCTTGAAAAATGCTTATTGTTCAAAAGGTTGGCACTTGTTGATGAAAAAATGTTCAATTTGGCACGTTTTATGGAAATAAATGTTCGAGTTATTTCCTGTGGTGAACTTTTTACAAGTTACGTGATTAAAAAGTAATCAGAGAGGGCTGTGCTATGTATCAGGGGAGGATTAGTGTGACGCCGCAAATGGACGAAAAAGTTGAACCCATTTTTCAGGAAGTTCTGGCCCGCAACCCTGGCGAAACCGAATTCCACCAGGCGGTACGGGAGGTTCTCGAGTCTCTCGGTCCGGTTCTGGTGAAGCATCCCGAATTCTGCCATCACAAGATCATTGAGCGCATCTGCGAACCGGAGCGTCAGATCATCTTCCGGGTCCCCTGGATGGACGATAACGGCAATGTCCAGATCAATCGCGGCTTCCGCGTCGAATTCAACAGTTCTCTGGGGCCCTACAAGGGCGGGCTGCGCTTCCATCCCTCGGTTTATCTCGGCATCATCAAGTTTCTCGGTTTTGAACAGATCTTCAAAAACGCCCTGACCGGACTTCCCATCGGCGGCGGCAAGGGGGGATCGGATTTCGATCCCAAGGGCAAGTCGGACGACGAAATCATGCGTTTCTGCCAGAGCTTCATGACCGAGCTCTATCGCCACATCGGCGAGCACACCGACTGTCCGGCTGGTGATATCGGGGTAGGCGGCCGCGAAATCGGTTACATGTTCGGCCAGTACAAGCGTATTACCAACCGCTGGGAAGCCGGCGTTCTGACCGGCAAGGGGCTCGACTGGGGCGGCTCCCTGGTGCGCACCGAGGCCACCGGCTACGGCGCCACCTTTTTTGTCGATGAAATGCTCAAGGCCCGCGGCGACTCCTTCGACGGCAAGCTCTGCACCGTATCGGGCTCGGGCAACGTCGCCATCTACACCATCGAGAAGATCCACCAGCTCGGCGGCAAGGTCGTGGCCTGTTCCGACTCCAACGGCTATATCTACGACGAGCAGGGGATCGATCTCGAGCTTGTACAGCAGATCAAGGAGGTCGAGCGGCGGCGCATCTCCGACTACGAGAAGCACCGCAAGCACGCCAAATACGTGGCCAGCGGAAACATCTGGGAGGTCCCCTGCCAGGTCGCCATGCCTTCGGCCACCCAGAACGAACTTAACGGCAAGGATGCTGCCCGGCTGGTCAAGAACGGTTGCATCGCTATCGGTGAAGGGGCCAACATGCCGACCACTCCCGAGGGGGTCAAGGTCTTTCTCGAGGCCGGCATCGCCTACGGTCCCGGCAAGGCGGCCAACGCCGGCGGGGTGGCCACCAGCGCCCTGGAGATGCAGCAGAACGCCTGCCGGGACTCCTGGACCTTCGAATACACCGAGCAGCGCCTGCAGCAGATCATGAAGAACATCCACCAGCTCTGCTACGAGACCGCTGAAGAATACGGCACCCCGGGAAACTACGTCAATGGGGCCAATATCGCCGGATTTATCAAGGTGGCCAATGCCATGGTCGCCATGGGACTGATCTGATCGCACATTTCATCCGTAACGCAAAAAGGCCCGGCATCTGCCGGGCCTTTTTGCGTTAAAAGTGTTGCTTTTATAACGGACCTTTATTCCCCTGTGACGACGCCCCTGGCTTTTGATTTCGGTTTGAATCTTCGGTGCTGTTTCACGTTACCCTTCCCTGAAGCAGACCAGCTGCTGGGAAACCACATCCGCCATCAGGTGCAACCCGTCTTCCGGCGCCCGGTAGACCTTGACCACCTGCTTGTAGCGGCTGCTGGCCGGCATCAGCCCTTCAAGGGCGTTGGGAAGGGAGCGCCTCCAGCCTTCGTTGACAAAGCAGCTTTTATGTTCGGGAAAGAGGGCCAGGTAGAAGATGTCCGCTTCGACCAGGTCCTGAAAGAAGTGCGAGCCGAAAGAGAGTTCGGGCATCAGGTCGCCGCTGGTGAAGGCGACCTCGGCCAGCACGCTGATGTTGCTGATTTCGGAAAAGGAGATCGGAACTCCCAGGGAGGGGGTGGAGGTGCCCCACCGCCCCGGGCCCATGAGCATGGTCGGGCTGTCGGTTCGGTTGGCAATGCGCTTGTTAAGGCGGCCGACCAGGCGCGCCACCTCGTACTTTTCATTGAGGGGGAGGCGGCTGTATTCGGCCGGTTCGACCCAGATGAACCATTTGATCTCCTGGGAAAGATTCCCCCCCATGAAATTCCCTTCGCAACGGAAGAACGTTTTCTCTTCACTGATACCCCGGGGAATCTGAACCTTAACCTGCTCCCCCTTGGTCTGCAGGGGGCGGCATTGCACCACATCGACTTTGGGAGCCCCGTCGCGGGTGAAGTTCACGGTGAATTCGACATCGACCGGGTAGTTGTAGGCGGTCTCGAGTGATTTCAGCAGCCGCTGCATCAGCTGGGGAAAGGTCGATTCGGACAGGAGGTTGTCGAAGGTCAGCAGCCACATGTCCTGCACTTTGCGCCCCCGTTCCCCGAGTCGGCGCATCGCCTCATGGTCCTTCACGCAGTACCTGTTCCAGGGGATCTCCAGTTCCTCCTGCGCCAGGGAGAGGAGGGAGACGGTCTGCAGGGTGTTGTCGTTGACGTTGAGCAGATCGACATCCCGCTGGGCGAACTTGCGCGTGTCCTCGAACCCCTTGTGGGGCTTTTTCAAAGGGGCGTCGAGGGCCACGATACGGGGATAGTCCCCTTCGACCCGGTCGACCGCGCGGGTGCCGAGGCCGAGGACCAGGCGCAGCATGCCGGCTTTGGGGTCCATCTCCTTGTCCCAGACGAAGGTGTTGTAGGAGACCCCGACCCCGGCCAGTTCAGGGAAATAGTAGTGCTTGCGATAGGCCCCGGAAACGCGCTGGATCAGCAGGGCCATCTGTTCGTCCTGCTGGTCGAGGCCGCGCTGACGGCGGTAGGTGAGGGCGTCTTCGCTCATGGCGCTGGCGAAAATCTTGCGCACCGCTTCTTCGAATTGCTGCAGGCGATCTTCAGGACTCCCCTGGTTGACGCAGAAAAAGCTGTCGTACTTGCCGGCAAAAGCGTTGCCGAAGCCGTCTTCGAGCAGCGAACTCGAGCGCACGATAATCGGGTACTGGCCGTAATACTCGAGCATTTTGTGGAACCCTTCGCGAATCGGGTCGGGAAAGCTCCCCTGCAGCATCCGCTGCCGCAGTTCGGCGCCGGCTGAATAGTACCCTTCGCTGCTCTTCTGCTTCATGAAGATTTTCCACCATCCGTTATGAACGATATACGAATAGTAGACGTTGGAGCCGACGTAGAAGGAATCGTGGGCTTCGAGATGGTCGCTCCAGTCGAAGGAAGGGTCCTGCAGCAGAATGTTGCGGGCCAGCAGCATGCCGACCGCCTTGCCGCCGATGAAGCCGTTGCCGATGACCCGAGCCTTGATGGCCAAAAGGTCTTTCAGGCTGAGGTGCTTGCGAGCCAGATCGAGAATGCGTTCCTCGCGGCCGATCATGTGGCGGCAGATATGCTGGACCATATTGGCCTGCTCTTCGGTGGCCTCCGGATCGCGGGAGATGTTTTCGGCCTGAAGAAAGAGCCGGTGCCAGTGATCGAGCTGCCGGCGGGCGGTGTCCTTGTTTTCGGCCAGCGTGGCGAGCAGGTTGGTTGCCTCGAAACTGTTGGCCAGAGGGATAAACTCTTCCCCTTCTTTGCGGTGGGGGAGAAACATGGTCGGGGAGCGGCGCTGCCACACCTTGAGGGGGTGTATGTGAAAATGCCCGCCGTGATTGTAGACGTCGATCAGCACCTGGGTCGTTTCGCGGATCCGCTCGATGGTGCTGTAGGAGTGGCGGTCGCGGATCAGCGCAAAGTAGGCGACCGTGTCGAGTTCGAAGAGGTAGGGGCAGGTGACGCGGAAAAAGTTGCCGACCATGTAATCGGTGGCCCAGGCCGAAAGGAGTTCGGATAGGCAGTCGAAGACATAAAAGGCGCCCGCGCCCTCTTCGGTGATGATGGTGTGAATGCGGGTGGCGAACGATTCGAAGCCCAGGCGCGCTTCGAGCTGGTAGACGGTGATGCCGGGTGCCGCATCAAGGAGCGGTTCATGATCGCCGAAGCGCAGGTAAATGACCTTTTCCCGGTTATCCAGGGCCGCTTCGACAAAGGGAGTGACAAAATAACGATAGTCGGCGATGCTGTCGACTTTGAGGACAACATTGTCGCCGATGCGCAGGCCGTCCAGGATGTTGTCGAGACCGTGGTAGCCGGTTGTCACGCGAGCGTTCTGGCTCATCAGCAGAAATCTCCTTGATCGGGGGGGAATCGTTTCAGGGGGCCATCCTTAGGGAGGGTGAGTTCGTATCGGCTGCCTTTTTTTGTAGCACATTTACGCTTCGTTTTTCTATAGAATTCTAATTTTTGACTCTTCTATGTCGATTGATTTCGCTTCTGATTAAAACCCAGGCAATGCCGGGCGGTGAATTGACGGGAGAGTTAAAAGGGAGTAGGCTAGCCTACATTCTTGAACCTGGCCAAAGTTAAAAAGTACGATATAACGCCTTGTCGGTTTGCCCGTGGCAGAGCCGGGACAGGCAGAGATGAAACAGGAAATATGAAACGTATTCGGTCCCTGACCAGACTCGCCCTG
>CALZIC010000212.1 GCA_945787285.1 uncultured Desulfuromonadales bacterium | reverse complement strand
GGATCGAGGGGGATTGGGTTGCCTTTGCAGATTTCTAACCGGACCCTGCTGAGACAAGACGGAAATCACTGGAGAAGATTTGACCGTGGGCAAGCGCAAAAACACCGGCCTCAGCAAGTCGCTCATCCTCAAGGGGATGCAGTGCCCAAAGGCGCTCTGGCTGAAGAAGAACCCGCCCGATTTTGAGCTCCCGCCCCAGCCCGACCTCGAAGCCAAGTTTGCCGCCGGCACCGCGGTCGGCATCCTCGCCCAGCAGCTCTTTCCCGGCGGAACCGAAGTGCCCTTCGAGGGGCTCTCCTTTCCCGCCCAGCTCGCCCGCACCAAAAAGCTCATCGAAAAGGGCGCCATGGTCATCTACGAGGCCTCCTTCTCCCGCGGCGGTATCTTCGTCAAGGTCGACATCCTGGTGCGCGACGGCGCTTCCTGGCAGATCCACGAGGTGAAGATGGGCACCTCGGTCAAAGAGGTCAACCTCGATGACGTCGCGGTGCAGCATTACGTGCTCAACGCCAGCGGACTCGATATTTCAAAGTCCTTTCTCGTCCACATCGACAACAGCTACGTGCGCCAGGGCGCGATCGAGGTCAACAGACTCTTCCACAGCGAGGAAATCACCGCCGAGGCCCTTGCCCGGCAGCAGGCGATGGCCGAGCTGGTCGAACAATTGCGCGAAACCCTGCGCGGGGCAGGGGAGCCGGATATCGACATCGGCCCCTGGTGCACCAGCCCTTACGAGTGTGACTACATCCCCTACTGCTGGCAGCACATCCCTGAGGATTCGATCTTTGATCTTCGGGGCAAGGGGATCGATAAGTTCGCCTTCTTCAGGCAGGGGATCGTGCGGCTTGAGGACCTGCCCCTCGATGAGTTGAATGGCGCGCAGCGCTTCCAGGCCGAAGCGACCCTTGGGCAGACCGACGTCACCGACGTTGCGGCGATCCGCGTCTTTCTCGACACCCTCTGGTATCCCCTGTGCCACCTTGATTTCGAAACCTTCGACACCCCGATTCCCCCTTTCGACGGCACTCGCCCCTATCAGAAGATTCCCTTTCAGTATTCCCTGCACATCCAAGAGTCAGAAGGCGCCGAGCCTGAGCATTTCGAGTACCTGGCCCAGCCGAACATCGATCCTCGCCGCGAGCTGGCCGAAAAGCTGATTGCCGAGATTTCCGAAGAGGCCTGCGTGCTGACTTACAATATGGCCTTCGAAAAGTCGGTGCTGCGGGAGCTGGCCGAGCTTTTTCCCGATCTGGCCGATGACCTTCACAAGAGAGTTGACAACGTCCGTGACCTGATGATGCCATTCAAAAAGCGTCACATCTACCGCTGGCCGATGCGCGGATCGTATTCGATCAAGGAGGTGCTGCCCGCGCTGGTGCCCGATCTTTTCTACGAGGGGATGGAGATCGCCGATGGTATGGCGGCGATGCAGGCTTATCATGGCATGTGTGCGCTGGAACCGGGGGAAGAGTTGGACAGGTTGCGACAGGCGATGCTGGAGTATTGCCGGCTGGATACGCTGGCGATGGTAAGAATTTTAAGGGTGTTAAACCACCTTTCGGTCCTATAAGGCCCGGTTGTCCTTATAGCAATTTTGCGATAACATGGAGGAGCAGGTGAAATGGTCCGTTGAGTTTTTGAACGACCAGGTCGAAGGAGAGTTTCTCGACTTGCCCAAGGACATGCAAGCGCGCTTCGTTCGCATTTCCGAGTTGATCGAGGCCTATGGGCTCGAACACGTGGGCATGCCCCATGTTCGGCATCTTGACGGAAAATTGTGGGAGATGAGGGCTAAAGGAAAGGCCGGGATTTCCCGCGGCATTTATGTAGCCGTCGCCGGCAGCCGCGTGGTGATCCTGCGGATTTTCGTGAAAAAGACTCAGAAAACCCCGCGTTCCGAGATTCGGTTGGCGCTCGAAAGATTGAAGGAGATTTGACCATGGGCAAAACACTGAAGCAGGTCAAAAAAGAACTGCTCGACGATGCCGATTTCCGGCGGGAATACAAAGCCCTGGAAGAAGAGTTCTCTATCGCGGCACAGCTTATTGAGGCCCGAACCCAGGCGAACCTCACTCAGGCGCAGGTGGCCCAGAGGATGGGGACGACCCAGTCGGTTGTTGCACGGCTCGAGTCCGGTCATCCATTGCCGAGCCTGAGGTCTTTGATGCGGTATGCTTCGGCGGTTGGGAAGAAAATCGAGATTCGGCTGGTTCGAGATTGAAAAGGTGGCAAGGCAAGACTTGACCACAGCGTCCAGCCTCGAGCTCTACTATGAGGGGATGGAGATCGCCGACGGTAGGGCGGCAATGCAGGCCTACCACGAGATGAATGGGATGGAGCCGTGGGAGGGGGTGGAGCGGTTGCGGCGGACGATTTCGGTGTATTGTGAGTTGGATACGTTGGCGATGGTGCGGATTCTGGAAGAGCTGGTAGCGATTGCTCCTGATGGATATCGTGCAGATAGAGAATAGGGGTTATATCCCCGAGAAAAGGAGCAAAGATGTCAAAACAGGTTGTGTTTATCCTATTAATTATCGCAGTTATCGTTGCCGGATTTCTGGCATATACGCAAACAATGATGCTGCAGTAGGATCTCCCCGAATTGGTATTGTGTCCCTGGGTTATTAAAGGAAAAGCTGACAGGAAAGAGCAACACGTTCGCTTAACGTGTTGAAAAAGATGGCCTGACCTGTATAATCCCCCTGAGTCCTTCTCGGGGGGATTATTTTATGTCGGTGACTGCTCCAGAAACGCCCCGGATTCCTCTGACCGTCGGGGAGATCCAGGTCAATTTCTGTAAAAATCCCATGTGCGCCAATTTCGGGCGCCCCGCCAGCACCGCTCCGCAGCCGCGGGGACGAGCCACGAGCGGAGCCCAGCGGGACCGCTATACCATCAGCGGGACGGACCACGGCCCTCAGCTTCGCTGCCTCGCCTGCAACGAGTTTCTCCCCGTCAAGAGCAACGCCGGGATCGCTGAGGAGATCGACCGGATCTCCCACTTCCTCCGGCCCCCTTCCGCCCCCTGCTGCCCCAACCAGGACTGCGACCATCACGCGATCACGGTCGAGGAAGTGCCAGCGAGATACTGGGCCTTCGGCAAAACCAAGGCTGGCACCGCACGCTTCCGCTGCAAGGCCTGCAAGCGCACCTTCAGCGGCGCCGGGGCTGCCACCAGGCGCCAGCGCAAGAGCCACGTCAACTCCGAGCTATTCCGCGCCCTGATGCAGAAGATGCCATTGCGCTGCATAGCCGAGTTCTCCCGCATCTCGCCCCAGACGGTCTACGACAAGATCGACTTCATCCACCGCCAGTGCCTGGCCTTCGCGGCGGCGCGGGAGCGCCGACTGATGGCCATGAACTTCCATCGAGCCTACGTCTGCGTCGACCGCATGGACCACGTCCTCAACTGGACCAACCGCGCCGACAAGCGCAACGTTGTCATCCAAGCGGTCGGCAGCGCGGACCTGAAGAGCGGCTACGTGTACGGGATGCACGTCAACTACGATAGCACCATCTCCTCCGGCGCGATCGCCCTTGACGCGGTGGCCGCCGGTGACCACCTGCTACAGGCGCCTCATCGCAAATACGCCCGCTTCTGGCTGCCGGCTGAGTACGAGAGAGCCATGCTCCTTTGCAAGGGCGACCCGCCGGACCCCGACAACATGGATTCGCTGGAGGAATGGATCGAGGCCGTTTACGAGGAGGCGATCGGCCGCGGCGACGTCGAGCGCCCCGACCCCCCGCGCGAGGGGCGCAAGCCGCCGAAGCGAGGGCTGCTGGTGCATGCGGAATACACCCTCTACGCCCACTTCTTCTACCTTAAACGGCTCCTGGCGGGGGCAGAGAAGGTGCGCTTCTTCATGGACCAGGAATCGGGCATCCGCGCCGCCTGCCTGTGCGCCTTCTGGGAGCAGGTCCTAGCCAAGGAGTGCGATGCCTTCTACGTCAGCATCCGCAAGAACATCGGCAAGGAGAAGAAGCTCGCCATGGTGAAGGCGGCTGAGAAGGAGTTGGAGGAGTTCGCCGAGCGCCACGACTACGACATCCTGACCCAGAAGGATCAGCGTCGCCTCTACGTGCAGGAGCGGATGCAGCGCCTGAAGGAGCATGGCAAGTGGCGCGACCGGTGGCTCGACTACCCGTTTCCCAACATGAGCGAGCCGGAGAAGCGGATCTGCTACCTGACCAGCCTGAGCGACCGTGCCTTCGACTACGACGAGGACCACATGGCCAACCTCTTCCTCATGGCCACTCTGCACCCGATCGACCGCTTCTTCATGCAGCTTCGCCGCAAGAACTCGATGCTGGAGCGCCCCATCACCTCCTCCGCGAACAACAGCCGCAAGTGGCACGGCTACAGCCCCTACGACCCAGCGATGGCGGTCAAGATCATGGAGATCTACCGGGTCTATTACAACTACGTCAAGCCCGGAGACAAAAGAAACACTCCAGCGATGCGCCTAGGTCTGGCGAAGGGACCCTGCAGCGTCGAGGACATCCTTTACTTCACCCCCTGAAAACGAATTTCAGTATACTCAGCAAGATTTCTTCTCAAGAGAAACGAAGACCCCGCTCCCGGCTAATGCCGGAAACGGGGTTCTTTGTTCTGAGCGGGCCTCAAATTCTTCAACACTTTAAGCGAACGTGTTGAGGAAAGAGGAGGGTTTTTTTTGGAAATGAGATCCTTTACCTGGTCAAAAACGGAAAAGACCCTGGCAAGAAAGGCCTTTGATGAGGCCTACCGCAGGGAATGCGAGGTGTTGGCCGAAAAGGTGCGCACCATGGCCGCCCAGATCAGCGAGCCGCAGGATATCTGGCGCATCCATGATCTTCTCGAAGAGCAGCGCAGCAGCACCGATGACAAGTATGATTACCGCTACTCGGTCCTCATCTTCGTTTTCGCCCGACTGATACGCGAAGGCTGGCTTTCCCCAGATGACCTTGCCGGGCTGGGCCAGGAGAAACTGGACGCGATCAACCATCTGGCCTCCCCCCAATGGTGACCATCGGTGTTGCAGGATACCTTCTTCAGCTACTTTGACAAAGTAAGATTCGTGCGTTTTTGTGGGCAGGATCGGCGAATTTACAAAAGTAATATGACCCTCAAAAATAAATCTTTCCCCTTTCCCTGAACTTTCAGTGATGGCCCTTGAGGATGTTCGCAAAAAAGAGGCAGATAACGGACTCCGGTTTACTGGTCATCTTGAAAAAGAAAAACGCTCCGGTACGATTGTTGCTTCGT
>CALZIC010000211.1 GCA_945787285.1 uncultured Desulfuromonadales bacterium | reverse complement strand
TCCCAGTATTCCGGCTCGGAAGTGTACTGGTCGCAGGCGATGACCGCCCAGGCTTTCAGGTCGATATCGGATTTGGGCAGCAGAATGGTCGGAACGTGGAGGGCGATGTTGTCGAAGGTCATCAGCATTCGTCCTTGGTGGTATTAGGGGTGATTATGTCGCGGCTGAGTTCCATAGGTAACATAGATCGGCAGGATTGAAAAGTTGGAATGCCGCTGGCGTCAGTCGCTTTTGTCTTTGGCGGATGACCCGTTTTCGCCAATACGGCGCAGTTCGTGAACCACTGCGCAGCCCTCCTGGACTTTCCAGTGCACGTCGAGGTCGTACAGTTTCATGGCGTAGCTTCGGTGATCCTCTTTGCCGCGACGATATCCCGGGCGCGGGTCGTAGCCGAGAATGCTTGTGATCAACTGGCGAAGACCGGGGCGGCCTTCTTCGAACACGGTACACATTCCCTCGGCGTCTTCGGTGAAGTCGACATTCAACTCTGGTGCGGGGGCTTGCTCGGCAAATCCGCCAGTGGCCTGGGGCAGGCTGTCGGCGTAGGGGAGGTAGGGCTTGATGTCGAGAATCGGGGTGCCGTCGAGCAGGTCGGCCCCTTTGAGCTTGAGGGACCAGCGCCCTTTGTGCTCCACGATTCCCTCGAGTTCGACCACCGACATGCCGATGGGGTTGGGCCGGTGGGTGCCGCGGGTGGCGAAAACCCCGAGCCGCTCATTGCCTCCGAGCCGTGGCGGGCGAACGGTCAGCTTGCCGTCAAAATCAGGGCAGCCGTGAAAGACGAAGAGAATCCACAGGTGGGAGAATTGTTCCAGTCCGCGCAGCGCTTCTTCGCGGTCAAAAGGCGGGAGCAGCTCGAGGTTCGCCCGCGCTTCGGGGACCAGGCCCGGCTGGCGGGGGATTCCGAACTTTTCTTTGAAGCACGAATGGATGATGCCGATGGGGACTAAGGTGTGCTGCATAACTGCTCCATGGCCATCGCAGCGTGCGCCGCGAAACAAAGAAAAGGAGCGGTCAATCCGCTCCTTTTCGTAGAATTCTGGCAGGCCAGGAGGGACTCGAACCCCCAACACCCGGTTTTGGAGACCGGTGCTCTAGCCATTAGAGCTACTGGCCTATAAGGCGAATGCATCATAAACAAATCTGCGGTTTTTGTAAAGGGAGAGATTGAGATTTAGAAGGGGGGCTGGCGAGGCCCTGTTTGTGTCTCATTGACGACAAGTCCCTTGCGGCTTGCTCTCCGGATGTGGTAACAGTGCGGGACTTTTTATATCAACCCAGATCTGGGTTTCACGGAGATTTCCCATGATACACCTGACCAACATAAACAAGCAGCACGGCTCGCAGATCCTCTTCCAGAACGCCAGCTTTCAGATCCTTCCCGGCAGCCGCACCGGCCTGGTCGGACCCAACGGCGCCGGCAAGTCGACCATCTTTCGGCTGATCACCGGCGAAGAGGAGGCCGATAAGGGCGAGATCTCCTGCTCGAAAAAGACCGTAATCGGCTACTTCTCCCAGGATGTCGGCGAGATGTCGGGGCGTAGCGCCCTCGAAGAGGTGATGGCGGCCTCGGCCCGCACCATGGAGCTCGGCGAGCAGATCGGCCAGATGGAGGCGGCCATGTGCGAGCCGATGGGGGACGACGAACTCGCCACCCTGCTCGAGCGCTACGGCGAGGCCCAGGAGGAGTTCGAGCACCGCGGCGGCTACGACCTGGAGGCCCGCGCCCAGACCGTGCTGACCGGGCTCGGCATCGGCCCCGACGATTATGATCGCCCGGTGGAGACGTTCAGCGGCGGCTGGAAGATGCGCATCGCCCTGGCCCGTATTCTGACCATCAACCCCGATGTGCTGCTGCTCGACGAGCCGACCAACCACCTCGACGTCGAGTCGATCGTCTGGCTCGAGGAGTGGCTCAGCAGCGAGTACAAGGGTGCGCTGCTGATGACCAGCCACGACCGCGACTTCATGAATCGCCTCGTCTCGCGGATCATCGAGGTGGCCAACAAAACTGTCACCACCTACGGCGGGAACTACGATTTCTACCTGCGCGAGCGGGAGATCCGCCGCGAGCAGCTGCTGGCCAGCCACCGGCGCCAGCAGGAGATGCTCTCCAAGGAGGAGGAGTTCATCGCCCGCTTCGCCGCCCGCGCCTCCCACGCCGCCCAGGTGCAGTCGCGGGTGAAGAAGCTTGAGAAGATCGAGCGCATCGAGATTCCCCCCGAGCAGAAGGTGGTCAAGTTCGAGTTTGCCGATGGTCAAGTTCGAGTTTGCCGAGCCGCCGCGCAGCGGTGACGACGTGGTCGCCTTCGAAGATCTCGGCAAAGCCTGGCCGCTCGAAGGCGGGGGAGAAAAGTCGGTGTTCGGTGGGGTTTCGGGGCTGATCCGCCGCCAGGAGAAGATCGCCGTGGTCGGGGTCAACGGTGCCGGCAAGTCGACCTTTCTCAAGGTGCTCGCCGAGCAGACCGAACCGACCAGCGGATCGGTGCGCATAGGGGCCAGCGTCAACGTCGGCTATTTCAGCCAGCACTCCATGGATGTTCTCGACCCGAAACTGACCGTTTTCGAGACGGTGCAGGCGGTAATGCCCAATGCCTCGATCGGCGTGGTGCGCAACCTCTGCGCCGCTTTTTTGTTTCAGGGAGATGATGTCGACAAGCGCATCGACAAGCTCTCCGGCGGCGAGAAGAGCCGGGTGGTGCTGGCGACCCTGCTGGCCCGGCCGGTCAACTTTCTGATTCTCGATGAGCCGACCAACCACCTCGACATCCAGTCGCGCGAGATCCTGCTCGGAGCTCTGCAGACCTTTGCCGGAACCGTGGTGCTGGTCAGCCATGACCGCCACTTTTTGCGCTCCCTGGTCGACCGGGTCTTCGAGATCGACCACGGCGAGATGCGGCCCTACGAGGGGGACTACGAGTACTACCTGCACAAGACCGGCCGCGAGCACTCGGCGGCCTGAGCTTGTCGCAGGTTGTTGGGCAGAACAAAAAAGGCATCCGGGTTACCCCGGATGCCTTTTGTCGTTGGTGAATCGGATCGGCCTGTTACCCGGCGGCCGGCGGGACGAATGTCCTCTGGCCGAGTTCCTGGTCGAGCATAAGGAGGCCGCGTCCGTCCCCTTCGACCCTCTGCAGCTGCCGGATGATAAGGGAGAAGGAGGCTTCTTCTTCGACCTGCTCGGTGACAAACCACTGCAGCATGATCTGGGCGGCGTGATTGTTCTCCTCTTTGGCAATGTCCATCAGGTTGCCGATGCGTTCGGTGACGAACTTTTCATGGTTCAGGCCGTACTCGAGCACTTCCAGCGGCGAGCTGTAGTCGTTGCGGGGGGCGTCGAATCCACGAAAGTCGGTCCGGCCTGCCGCGTCGGAGATGAAGTGGAAGAATTTTTCGCCGTGGGTCATTTCTTCGAGGGCCTGGATGCGCATCCAGGAGGCGAAGCCGGGCAGGTCCTCGGACTCGAAATAGCCGGACATGGCCATGTAGAGGTATGCGGAAAAGAACTCGTTTTTCATCTGTTCGTTCAGGGCGTCCTGTAGGGTGGGGCTGAGCATGTGGTCCTCCTGTGGTGGCTTTGAAGTCAGTAGGGTTTTTCAAATTAAATGAGCTTAGTGGAATATTTATATCACAGCTAAGCGCAAAGTCCAGATGCGCTTCGGCATAAAAAAAGGCGGGACCCCTGAGGGTCCCGCCTTTTTGTTTTGCTGCAACGCCGCCGGAACTACTTGGCGCCGTCGTCGAAAATGATTTTCCGCAGACCGTCCAGGGCGGTGTTCCCCTGGTTGATTTCCTCGGTGAAGGGGTTGCGGTAGGTGTAGGTGATGTAGGTGCAGTCGCAGTCCGAGGGGAGGAAGGCATCCTGGATCATGAACTTGCTGCCGTCCGACTTGCGGGTCACCTCGAGGTTGCCCGAGCTGATGTCGTTGCCGAACATGCTGTAGTTGATGTCGGGGCTGTCGAAGAAGACGATCTGCGAAACGGTATCCATGGGGATGTCGATGGCGGTACCGTTGAGCCAGCCCTTGATGACGGGGCGTCCTTCAAGCTGGAAGAAGCCGATTTCCTGTCCTTCGATGGTGACGAACTTGCCGAGGCGCGATTCGCCTCCGAAGGCCAGCCCGACCTGGAGGACGAGGGCCAGGATGGGGATGGCGATGAAGCATATCCGCTTGCAGGATGTCATTGCAATGGTCTCCTTTGAAGAAATGTTTATATAATTCAAGTTGAGTAAGAGTTCTAGCCGGTGTTTCTGTGTTCTGGTGCTGCGCACGGGCATGAAAGTCAGGGCACTAACCGGGGAGACCGTACTGCAGAGGATGAAATGCCATGCGACCAACGTATTTCCTAACAGTTTTGGAAGGAAAAATCAATTGTTTTTCCATTTTCATTTCTTATTTATGAGACTGCTTTTTCTTTAATGAGGGCAGTGGAGGTGATGTCGAGGGGAGGGGTCTGGTCGGGTCAGTGCCCTTTCAATTCAGGCGGCAGGTGTGTTAGGATCGCGCAGCACAGCCCGCATTCTGTTCAGGCTTTAAGGGAGTCTTTCAATTATATGAAAATCAAATCCGCTGAATTTGTAAAAAGCGCCACCAAGCCGTCCAACTACCCCGAGGGGGAAACTCCGGAGGTGGCCTTTGCCGGACGCAGCAACGTCGGGAAAAGTTCCCTGATTAATGTCCTCGTCAACCGCAGGGGGCTGGTGCGCACCTCGTCGACTCCGGGCCGCACCCAGCTGTTGAACTTTTTCGATATCAACGGCGAATTTTCCCTGGTCGACCTTCCCGGCTACGGTTTCGCCAAGGTTCCTCTGTCGGTGAAGAAGGCCTGGGGGCCGATGATTCGTACCTATCTCGAGGGCCGCGACCAGCTCAGGGCGGTGGTCGTCCTTTTCGATATCCGCCGGGTTCCCCGGGAAGAGGATCTGGAACTTCTCGATTGGCTCGAAGAATTCGAGATCCCCACCATTCCGGTGATCACCAAGATCGACAAGGTCAGCAAGAACCAGCGGGCCCGGCAGATCAAGCCGATTATCGAGGCTACCGGCCTTCCTCTGGATGCCTTTACCCTCTTCTCCTCGCTGAGCCGCGAAGGCAAGGACGAGGTCTGGGAGCGCATCGAGGATGTGTTAAAACTCGGCTCTGCCTAACCCGGTTTATTCGATAGTCAGGGTTCACTCAGTTCGGCGGGAAAGCGATTGACAGTGTTTGCCGCCTCTGTTACAAAGTACGGACAATTCAACATTTGGGTGCCCGCCCAGAAGTCTGGTGCGGGAGAATAGGGAAGAGGGTGAAAATCCCTCGCTGCCCCGCAACTGTAAGCGGTGATGAAAGCCGAAGTGATGCCACTGTTCCTGTTTGGAATGGGAAGGCACGGCGAGTAAGCTGATCCGCAAGCCAGGAGACCTGCCCGGATGATGCATGCGAACCTTTCGAGGGAGGGGTTCGGGTGGCCCGGACATTCAAAGCCCCCCGAACTCATTCGTTATGAGTTCGGGGTTTTTTATTTTCTGAAGGGGTAACCAAGTGCAGCAGGGACTGATTCAGGTTTATACCGGCGAGGGCAAGGGCAAAACGACCGCTGCGACCGGCTTGGCGGTGCGGGCGCTCGGCCAGGGCATGCGCGTGCTGCTGGTGCGCTTTCTCAAGCCGGCCGATCCGCAAAGCGGTGAAATCACCTTTCTGCAGTCGGTCCCCGGCATCGACATCATTTCTTCGGGCATCGGCATCATCGGGCGGCGCCCCGATCGCCAGGAGGTCGCCCGCAGCGTCGCGGAAACCTTCACAGAGGCCCGGGCTCGAATTTCTTCCGGCTACGACCTGGTGATTTTCGATGAAATCAACAACGCGCTGCATCGCGAATATCTCCCTCTCGACGAACTTTTGGATTTGCTCGACAACCGTCCGGCCGGCGTCGAACTGGTGCTGACCGGACGCTACGCCCCGCAGGAAGTAATCGAGCGGGCCCACCTGGTGACCCGTATGGAAAAGGTCCGCCATCCCTACGACCAGGGAATTGCCGCCAGGCAGGGGGTGGAGTACTGACCATGGCACAGATCACCTATGTCAGCGGCGGAGCCCGCTCCGGCAAGAGCGCCTATGCCCAGAACCTGGCCGAGGCCTGTGAGGGGGAGCTGCTCTATGTCGCCACCGCGGGGATCTTCGATGCCGAAATGCAGGAGCGGGTGCGCAAGCACCAGGAGGTTCGCGGCGGGCGCTGGAGCACCCTCGAGGAGCCGGTCGACCTGGCCGGAAAACTCCCCCGGGCCTCTCGCGGCAAGGGCGCGGTTCTGCTCGACTGTGTGACCCTCTGGCTGACCAACCTCCTCTTTCATCACGGCGAGCAGAGCGAGCCGGTGCTGGCCGAGGTCGATCGCTTCATCGAGAGCCTGCCCCTGGTCGAGGCCCCCCTTTTCATCGTCTCCAACGAAGTCGGCTTCGGCATTGTCCCGGAGAACCGTCTGGCCCGTCAGTTCCGCGACCTGGCCGGCACCGCCAACCAGCGCCTGGCCCATGCGGCCGATGAGGCCTGGCTGGTCGTTTCGGGCTTGCCTTTACGGCTCAAGTGAAGGGGCCTTAACCACAGAGGCACAGAGAAGATCAAAGATTTTAAAACCAGGTCAAAAGCATCCTCACGCAAAGCCGCGAAGGAACTTGCCCCGAGAGGCTTCGCGAATGAATTCGCTCCTACATTGCCCTGTTGCTAGAAATCTCCTGCAAATTTTGTAGGAGCGGCTTTAGCCGCGATTGATAGGCGCAGATCGCCCCTGTTGGAGATTTCCTACAACGGCGCTGAATAGTTACAGAGTTGTTTTCTTCACGAGGGTAAAATCCATGAGCAGCATCGACCTGAAAACCGCCATCGAAAATATCCGCCCCGTCGACCCGGCCAGCCTCGACGCCATTCAGGCGCGCATCGACAGCCAGGCCAAGCCGCAGGGCTCGCTCGGTCGCCTCGAGGAGTTTGCCCGTCGTTTTGTGGCCATCACCGGCCGCGAAGATGTGCGCGCCAAAACGGTCTTCACCTTCGCCGGCGACCACGGGGTGACCGAGGAGGGGGTGAGCGCCTTCCCGAAGGAAGTTACTCCGCAGATGGTGTTCAACTTTCTCGAGGGCGGCGCCTCGATCAACGCCCTGGCCCGCCAGGTCGGTGCCGAGGTGAAGGTCGTCGATATGGGGGTCGATTACGATTTCGAGCCGGCCGAAGGGCTGCTGCTGCGCAAGGTCGGCAGAGGGACCGCCAACTTCGCAAAGGGACCGGCCATGAGCCGCGAGGACGCGGTCCGCGCCCTGGAAGTGGGGATCGAGATGGCGGCTTTTTGCAAAGAGAACGGCATCGATCTGGTCGGCACCGGCGATATGGGGATCGGCAACACCACTCCCTCGGCGGCCATCGCCGCGGCTTTTACCGGCAAGAGCGTCAGGGAGGTGACCTTCCGCGGCACCGGTATCGACGATGCGGCCCTTGCGAACAAGATCCGGGTCATCGAAAAGGGGCTTGAATTGAATG
>CALZIC010000210.1 GCA_945787285.1 uncultured Desulfuromonadales bacterium | reverse complement strand
CTCCTAGAAGATGTCGGCGATATGCACCAGCCCCTCTTTTTTGGCCGCGGCGGCAAAGTAGGTGTAGCGGTTGCGGGCCTGGCTTTCGCCGGCGAAGGATTTGAGAAGGTTCTTTTCGGTTGCGGTTCCCTTGATGCTGCTCATCGTAAAAAAGCTCCTTTGCGGTTAAATAGTTTCATCCATAGTGTCCAAATGAAAACCAAACAAGAAACTTACCCAGAACGGTCAAAAAGTCAAGAACTCGGTGAGCATTCTTTAAGCCCCCTGAACGACGCCCTCGAACAAGGCGATGTCGGTAATGATTGACAGGCCCTGCGCGCTTGGGCACACTTTGCCATACGCCCCCCCGAGACCCATCGCTCAACCAGAGAAAGGACAGCATGGACCTTCGCAAGGTGCTGAGAGATTTACCGATCCGCTATCGCATCGTAGTCGCCTGCACGGCCCTGTTCGTTCCCTTCGCCGTGCTGGCCGGGGCCCTCTCCTATTTGGTGATGCGCGACACCCTGGAGACCCGGATCAACTTCGAGCTGCACAATGCCACCGCATCGATGCTCGATATGGTTCAGACCTCGGTCCGCCTTTCGATACGCAACACCCTGCGCTCGGTTTCGGAAAAAAACACCGACATCGTCCAGCTCTTCTACCAGCAGCAGCTGCGCGGCGAACTCTCGGAGGCCCAAGCCAAGTTTCGGGCGGCCGAGGTTCTGCTCAGCCAGCGCATCGCCAAAAGCGGCTACCTGTACTGCCTTGACAGCCGGGGGACGATCACGGTTCACCCCGAAGCGGGGGTGCGCGACCGCCAACTCGCCGATGTCCCCTTTGTCAACGAGCAGATGCGGCGCAAAAACGGCTACATCGAATACGACTGGAAAAACCCCGGAGACCTGCAGGCGCGCCCCAAGGCGCTGTGGATGACCTATTTCGAACCCTGGGACTGGATCATTTCGGCGACGGCCTACCGGGATGAATTCGACCAGGTGGTCAATATCGACGATTTCCGGGAAAGCATCGAATCGATCAAGTTCATGACCAGCGGCTATTCCTATGTCCTCGATTCCGCAGGAAAGTTGATTGTCCACCCGATCTACCAGGGGGAGAACGTCTTCAACAAAGGGCTGGAGACGCCGGGGGAGCTCTTCAAAACGATGCTGATCCAGCGCAAGGGGACGGTCCGTTACCAATGGCAGAATCCATGAGAAGACGCCCCCCGGGAAAAAGTCGTGGTCTATGACCACATCCCCGAAGTCGACTGGTACGTCGCCTCTTCGGCCTATCTCGACGACCTGTACCGACCCATCCACACCCTGCGCAACTTCGCCGTGATGGTGGCCGTGCTCTGCCTGCTCGGAGGCGGGGGGGTGGCCATGAGGATCAGCATGTCCATCACCAAACCCCTGCGCCTGCTCATGGAACGCTTCTCCCGGGGGGCCACCGGGGATTACTCGGTGCGCATGGACTACCAGAGCCTCGACGAAATCGGTCAGCTGTCGTCGTTCTTCAACTGCTTCATGGAGCAGCTCGACAGCGAAACCCGCGAGCGCAAGAGGCTCGAGAGGCAGGTGACCGAAGCCGAGGACCAGGAGCGGATGCGCATCGGCCAGGACCTGCACGACGACCTCGCGCCGCACCTGATCGGCATCGAGGTGATGTGCCGGGTTCTGCACAAAAAACTCTCCGCCAACTCACCGGCCGACGCGGCGCAGGCCGAAACGATCCGCGCCCTGATGGCCGAGGCAACCCAGAAAACCCGGGCCCTGGCCAAAGGGCTCTGCCCGATTCACCGGGTCGAGGAGGGCCTGGGCATCGCCCTGCGCGAACTGGCCGATACGGTCAGCACCATTTTCTCCGTCCCCTGCCAGGTCAGCGGGGACGAGGTGGTGAAGATCGGCAGGGCGGCCTCGGTGCATGTCTTCCGCATTGCCCAGCAGGCGATCTACAACGCGGTCAAGCACGCGGCTCCCGGCCGGATTGCGGTGAGCCTGCACCAGGAGGACGACCGCCTCACCCTGGAGGTCCGCGACGACGGCCAAGGCTTCTCCGAGGCCGTCCACTCCACCGGGATGGGGATGCGGATCATGGATTTTCGGGCCCGCATGATCGGGGCGACCCTCGAGGTCGAGAGCGACCCGGCCCGGGGGACGACCGTGCGGCTCAGCCTGAATCACACCCAAACCGAAGCAGAGGAGGCTCCAAATGCCTGAACAACCGACCAGCCCCGGCCGTGCCGGCATCAAGGTCTTTCTGGTGGAGGACCATCCGATTTTCCGGCTGGGGCTGCGCGAACTGATCGAGCAGGAACTCGACCTGCAGGTCTGCGGCGAGGCGGAGAATATCGGAACGGCCTGGGAGAAAATCAGCCGCACCCCCCCGGATTTGGCCATTATCGATATCTCCCTGGCAGGGCGCAGCGGCCTGGAACTGGTGAAGCAGCTCAAGGATGAACTCCCCGACCTGCCCACCCTGGTCCTCTCCATGCACGAGGAAGCCCTGTACGCCGAGCGGGCCCTTCAGGCCGGAGCGCGCGGATACATCATGAAGCACGAGACCTCCGACCTGATCGTCGACGCGATCCGCAGGGTCTGCCGGGGCGAGGTCTACCTGAGCGAGAAAATGACCAGCAACATTCTCTTCAAAATGGTCGGCGGCACCGCCAAGGGGCCGCTCCCCGAACAATGCCTGACCAACCGGGAACTGGAGGTCTTCGAGATGATCGGCCGGGGTCTGACCACCCAGGAGGTCTCCAGGCGTCTCTGCCTCAGCGCCAAGACCGTCGGCACCTACCGCGAGCGCATCAAGGAGAAGATGCAGCTTCGCAATGCCTCGGAGTTGACCCAGCGCGCCGTGCAATGGGTCGAACAGTCCAACAAGCCGCAGAAGGATGCCTGACCCCTGGGAGGCTGATGACGCTTCCCCTCCCCCACTCTGCTCTGAAACCTTTCCGACCTGCCGAATAAGCGTTTCCCCTCCGGCGATGCGGTGGCCAGCACCGCGTCGCTTTTTGCTCTCCGCCTGAACCGCCCCAGCCCCTCCCAAAAAAGAAAACTCCATTCTACTGAAAAACCTCCGTGTAGGTAATCAACCTACAGGCCGGTCGCTCTGCACCTACCCACAGAAAGGTTCAGCCCCGATTGGCCTACGTAAAAAGCCTCTATATGATGCAAACCATCAACAGGAATTTCAAAACCCCTTTCTAAAACAAGATCCGGCGACAACCAAAGCCGGTCCCAGGACGGCCCCGGCCAGCCTCGATGGGGCACTAGCACAGGAGCTTGGAACACCATGGAACTGACACGGGAAATCTACTGGAATGTCGGACACGGGCTCACCACCCTGGTTCCCATGTACCTTCTCACCTTCGCCGCGCTGGCCCTGCTGGTCAACGAGGCGTACAAGCGGATCAAGATCTACCAGCAGGGGCGGCCGTCGCTGCGCACCGATCGGTTGCCGCTGCGGCTTCAGGGAATGGTCAAAAACGTTCTGCTGCAAAGCAAGGTCATCCGGGACAGAGGTCCGGGCCTGCTGCACGGTCTGTTCTTTCTCGGCTTTGTCCTGCTTTTTATCGGCACCACCCTTATCGTCATCCAGGCCGACGTCACCTCGCCGCTGTTCGGTATCGCGTTTCTCAAGGGCCCCTTCTACCTCGCCTTCTCCCTGGTCCTCGACCTGGCCGGACTGCTGGCCATGGCGATGCTGGGGGGGCTGCTGATACGCCGCTACCTGGTACGGCCGCAGGGGCTTGAGAGCCGCCGCGACGACGCCCTTATGCACCTGATCCTGTTCGCCATTCTGATCAGCGGCTTTGTCCTTGAGGGGGCCCGGATGGCGGTCACCGAACTCGGCACCCCGCTGGCCCCCTGGTCGCCGGTCGGCCTGCTCTTCGCCAAGGCCTTTTCCGCCCTGGGGGAGGAGAGCCTGCGCTCGCTGCACCGCACCACCTGGTGGCTGCACCTGCTGCTGGTGATCGGCTTTATCGCCGCGATCCCCTTCACCAAGTTCCGCCACATCCTGACCACCAGCCTGAACTACCTGTTCACCGATCTCGGCCCCACCGGAAAACTGGTCAGCCTCGACCTCGAGGATGAGTCGGCCGAAAACTTCGGTGCCAGCCGGATCAGCGACCTGACCTGGAAGGACATCTTCGACACCGACGCCTGTACCCGCTGCAAGCGCTGCCAGGATCGCTGCCCGGCCCACAACACCGAAAAACCGCTGTCGCCGATGCAGCTGATCAACCGGCTCGGCGAAGTCGCCGTCGACACCCCCGAGGCCGACCTGATCGAAGCCTGCGACGGCGACGCCCTCTGGTCCTGCACCACCTGCCGCGCCTGCCAGGAGGTCTGCCCGGCCAGCATCGAGCACGTGAGCAAAATCGTCGATATGCGCCGCAACCTGGTGCTGATGCAAGGGGAGTTTCCGGGGGAGGAAGTGATGACCGCGATGGAGAACACCGAGGTCAACGGCAATCCCCTGGGGCTGGGCTACGCCGGGCGCGGCGACTGGGCGGACGGACTCGGCATCAAGACCCTCGCCGAAGACCCGGAGGTCGACATCCTCTACTTCGTCGGCTGCTACGCCTCCTTCGACAAGCGCAACATCCAAATCGCCCGGGCCTTCGTACAGCTCTGCCAGGCCGCCGGGGTCAAGGTCGGCATCCTCGGCAAGGAAGAGAAGTGCTGTGGCGAGCCGGTGCGCAAGATGGGCAACGAATACCTCTACCAGAGCCTGGCCGCCGAGAATATCGAGCGGATCAAAGGCTACGGCGTCAAGCGCATCGTTGCCAGCTGCCCCCACTGCTTCAACACCCTGGAAAAAGATTACCGCGATCTTGGCCTCGACGTGGTCGTCGAGAGCTACACCGTATTCCTCGAGGGCCTGCTGGCCGAAGGCCGACTGCGCCTGAAAACCGGAGAACTCTCCTGCACCTACCACGACTCCTGCTACCTGGGGCGGCACAACGCCATTTATGAAGCACCGCGGGCCCTGATTCGCGCCGCAGGCGGCACGATCGCCGAGATGGAGGAAAACCGCAGCGAGGCCTTCTGCTGCAGCGCCGGAGGCGGCTGCCCCTTCTGTCTCACCATGTTCGAAGACGGCATCAAGGGGGCGGAGCTCGAAGGGCAGCTGGCTCCGAAAGACATCGCCGAACTCCTCGTCGAGCGACTGGCTGCTGAATAAATACCAACCCCTGCCTCTCGCCCGTTCGCTGCGCTCACTTGAGGCCGCAGAGAACACAGAGGGAAACCAAAAGGAATTTGCCTTCCTCTGCGGTCTCTGTGGGCTCGAGCGACTGGATGGAGCGGGCGAGAGGAAGATTTAAAGATTTGAAAAAGAGCAAGCAAAACGCCAAACAAGCCAATAAACGGGAGGAATCAATGAAAATTCTCGTCTGCATCAAACAGGTACCGGACATGGAGTCCAAGTTCAAGATCGACGCCGAGGGGATCTGGTACGACACCAGCGACCTGGCCTGGCGGATGAACGAATACGACGAGTACGCCGTCGAGCAGGCGGTGCAGCTCAAGGAGCAACGGGTCAAGGAGACGATGAAAAAAGCCCTGGCCATGGGATGCGACCGGGGGGTGCACATTCTCGATGAGGCCAGCCATCAGAAGGATCCCTTCGCCATCGCCTCGCTGATCAGCTCCTTCGCTGCGGACAAGGGCTTCGACCTGATCTTCACCGGCATGCAGTCGCAGGATCGCGGCAGCGCCCAGGTCGGGGTCATGGTCGCCGAACTCCTCGGCCTGCCGAGCCTGACCACCCTGGTCGACTTCTCCTACGCAGACGGCACCGTCACCGGCAAACGGGAACTCGAGGGCGGAACCCGGGCCAAGGTCAGCTGCGCCACCCCGGCCCTGGTCACCTGCCAGCTGGGCCTGAACACCCCGCGCTACCCGACCCTGCCGAACATCATGAAGGCGAAGAAGAAGGAGCTGCTGTCGATCCCGGCCGGCGACCTGAATCCCGAAACCGACCGCCTGCAGACGCTGGGCATGGCGCCGCCGCAGAAAAAAGGGAGCGGCCTGGTCCTCGAAGGGGATCCGGCCGAGGTGGCCGATCGCCTGATTCAGCTGCTCAAAGAGAAAACCACGGTTCTTGCCTAGGAGGAGATCCCCATGAAAGTCTTACTGGTTGCAGAATACAGAGACGGCAAGCTGCTCGGCAGCAGCAGCGAACTGATCCACTTCGCCCAGACCCTCGGCGCCGAGAGCGCCATGGTGCTGATCGGCAGCGAGTCCGCCCTGCCCGCCTACAGCGGCACCCTCTACCTGGCCGATGCCGCCCGGGTCGGTGAATTCAACCCCGGCGTTCACAAACAACTGATCCTCGACGTGGTGGCCAAAGAGCAGCCCCAGATGGTTGTACTGCCCCATTCCTCCTACGGCTGGGATCTGGCGCCCCGGTTGGCCATCGCCCTGAAGGCCGCCCAGGTTTCCGAGGTGATGGAGGTCAAAGACGGCCAGCTGGTCGTCGGGGCCTGCAATGCCAAGCTGCGCCGCACCCTCAAGCCGAATACCGCGGTCAGCGTCGTCACCCTGCAGGCCGGAGCCTTCACCCCGACGGCAGAACCGTCCGGCACACCCGAGATCGTCCGGCTCGAAGCGAACGCGGGTGGCGATATCGCCTTCCAGGGGTATGAAGCCGCCGAAGCGACCGGCGTCGATTTGTCCAAGGCCGAGGTGATCGTCAGCGCCGGCCGCGGCATCGGCAAGCCGGAAAACCTGGCGATCATCGAAGCTCTGGCCAAGGCCCTCAAAGGGGAATACGGCGCCAGCCGCCCGGTGGTCGATTCCGACTGGGCCGATCACAGCCGCCAGGTCGGCACCACCGGCCAGACCGTCTCACCGAAACTCTACGTCGCCTGCGGCATCTCCGGGGCCATCCAGCATTTGGCGGGAATGAAGAAATCGGAGTTCGTCATCGCCATCAACACCGACAAGGAGGCACCGATCAGCGAGGTGGCCGACGTGCTGGCGGTGGCCGACCTGAAACAGCTGGTACCGATTCTGACCGAGAAGCTCTCGGCTTAAGATACGAACCTCTGACTACAAGGATGGAACCATGTACGACGTCTTTGTCATTGATGCACTACGCACCCCCTTCGGAAGTTTCGGCGGCTCCCTGGCCGAGGTTGAGGCCCCGCAGCTGGCCGCGACCGTCAGCAAGGCGCTGCTGGAGCGCCATCAGCTCGACCCGGCCGCCCTCGACCAGTTCATCGCCGGTCAGGTCCTCTCCGGCGGCTGCGGCCAGGCCCCGGCCCGCCAGGCGATGCGCGCCGCCGGCATTCCCGACGCGGTACCGGCCCTGACAATCAACAAGGTCTGCGGCAGCGGCCTCAAGGCGATGATGCTGGCCGCCGACGCCATCCGCCTCGGCGACGACCAGCTCTCCATCGCCGGCGGCATGGAGAGCATGTCCCAGGCCCCCTTCACCTTGAAGAAAGCCCGCTTCGGCTACCGCCTCGGCCAGGGGGAACTGCTCGATTCAATGATCTACGACGGCCTGCAGGACCCCTACAGCGGCAACCACATGGGG
>CALZIC010000209.1 GCA_945787285.1 uncultured Desulfuromonadales bacterium | reverse complement strand
ACTTTCTGGTTAAATACATTATTGACTTCGAGGCTCAGCACCAGCTCCTGTTCACGATAGACCATCTTGCGCCAGTCGATCTTCCAGTCGAAAATCCATGATTCGGGCTGCTTTTCCTTCTGGTAGATATCGACCGGCTGTCCATCCGGTCCGTCGATATTTTCACCGCTGTCCTCCAATATGGTATAACCGCTTCTATAGCGGGCCACATTAGTAAAAGAAAGGCCTTCTGGCAGGGCAACGCTATAAACGATATTGGCGATATATGAGCGATTGAAATCGTCCTTCGGCAGCTCCGTTTTATCGACAAACCGCCCGTGGTAGTAGACTTTTTCTGCCAGTTGTTCCTCTTCGAGAAGATTGTCATAATCGAGGTTGCTGGCGGTGCTTTTCTGGTAGGTGGCGTTAAGGGAAAGGTAATGCCGCCGGTAGCCCCTCTCCCAGAACAGGCCGTATTCTTCGTGGCGGCTTTTGCCGTTGTTGTTGAGCGTTGTGAAAACCTCTCCGTCGTCATTCTTCTCGCTGGTTTCGTTGGCGAACTCATCCCGGCCCTTGCGTTTGACGTAATGCAGGTTCAGACGGCCACCCAGCAGGGTCTGATCGATCCCCGCGGAGACCTCGTCGGTATAGGGAGTCTTGAGCCTGGAGTAGACCCGGTAAGACTTGTTCTGGGATAAGGGCACCCAGGGGTTGAGGGTATTGGCCGCCTTATCTTTAGAGCGTCGCTCGGTATGTACCGGCTTCTTCGCCTCGGCCAGTTTGTAGGTCAGAAGGGTCTTGCCGAAGTAGCGGTTCCAGCCGGCCAGAAGCAGGGTGTTGCCGTTGCCCCAGAGGTCAAAGGAGCCGGCCAGACGGGGGGCGACATCGGTATTCTCCATGAAATTATCGTGGGATACCCTGACCCCGGGGCGCAGCATCAACCGTCCCAGCTCGATCTGGTCCTGTAAATAGGCATGGTGGCTGTTGATGCTGGCATCGACCGAATCGGGGTCATACACGCTCCTGAAGCTCAGGTACTGCTGGCCGTCGATGCAGTCAGCGGTATCGTCGCCGCAGATAATGCTTGAATCGATATTGCTCGAAAGAGCGGTATAGATGTAGGTCGTCTCATCGCGCTCGTAGCTGCCCAAAATGCGGTCATACCCGTAGCCCAGCGTGACCTGGTGGCCCAGCGCTCCGGTGGCGACCGGGGCAAAGGCCAGGCTCGCCTTCAGGCTGAGCGCCTCCTGGGAGGTGTCGACATCGCCGTATCCCCCCTCTTTCGAGAAGGACTTGGTGCCCCAGTCCTTGTCCCATCCCCCCACCCACGTGTCGGGCCGGGTTCGCCAGTTGCGATAATTCTGTGGCGACCTTCTCGAGTTTTCACTCTCACGAAAGGAGGCGGCCGCTTCAAGTTGTGCGAAATCAAAACTGTGCGTCAACTCGGCGGCAATTCGTGTCCCCCCGCTGTTGAGGGTATACCAGCTGTCTTTTATCTCCGACCCCGCAGCCTCTTTCCTGAACCGCTCTTCCTCGTAGGGAGTATGCAAATATGAAAGGGCCAGGGAGGTGCGGACAGAATGGTCATAAAGATACTTGAGGAAGTAAGTCTCGAGTTCCCGGCGCTGATTTTTAGTCACATCGAAATGGCGCAGGGGAATGCTCGAGTAGTTCTTCCGGTACGACGCCAGAAAGCCCATCTGCTCGGTCAACGGGATATGGATCAGCCCGCCGCCGTTGTATTTTTCAAATTCCGGCTGACTCTCGGAGCTGTTCGATTCCTCAAAGACGTTCTTGGCCTCACGGTTGTCGTGGTGAAATCGGGTCCACTGGCTGCGCGTGGTGCGCAGATCAAAGGTGCCGGAAAAGGCGAATTCGGGGTCGATGGTTTTTGCCTCGACCACCCCGCCGGAGAACCCGCCATACTCGGCGGGGATGTTGTGGCGGTGCACGGTGACTTCCCTGATCAGGGAGGAATCGAGGAAAACCTCCTGCGGATGACCGGGGACATCCTGAATCGACTCGGGGTTATTCGCGGTGGGATCGAGCAGACTGTCGTTGCCGAGCCCATCGATGAGAAAGGAGTTCTGGTAGGGGCGCCCGCCGGAAATCGACAGGTTCGGCGGCAGAATCTCCCCCCCCAGCAATGAGGAACGCTCCTGCTCGCTGAACTGAACGGAGGGCAGCACCTTGAGCAGTTCGTTGAGGCTCCCGTTACCCTTGGGCAGCTGGGAGATTTCCTTTGCGGTCAGGGTCGATTTTCCGGGAGAGTTATCAACCGAAGCAGCTGTGACGGTTACCGGCGCCATGACGGTTACCGCCTGCTCTTCTAGGTGTTCAAGAGCCGGCTCTTCCGATGCAAATGCCAAGGGGACTAAAAAACTAATCAGGAGAAGGAGGGCAAAGAAAGGGTTTTTCAAAAACATGTCAAGCCTGCCCGGAATTTTATATGAAGAAAAATTTGCGACGACAAAACGGTATCACTCAAAACAAAGTCGCATTCTGCCCGATTGTGAAGAAAAATAACAGTTTTGGTTTTTTAATCTTCCCTGAATGTCAAGTATTTCTGATGAATTTCGGAAGAACTCGACGCCCCTTATCGACACGAGACCGTCCTTTTTAATCACAAGACATACCTTGACCTTGGCAAAGTCTTTCGCATATAACTGAACAACACCTCCGTTGTTCACCCCCTCAAGAACCGGCTAATCGATTAACGGCGTTGCCATGAAGCGTTTTTCCCTCTGGGGACTCATCTCCATTGCCGCCCACGCGGCCGTTTACCTGGCAATCTCCGGGAACGACCAGGGGACAGGCTTGCAAAAGCGAACGCTGGAAGTTGGCCTGGTCCAGATCGCGCCCCCTGCGGTCGCCAATGAAAAACACCGGAATCCCTCCCCTGCAGCCTCGGAGCCTCCCACAATCGGCTCCCTTGCGACGGAACCTGCGGCCAGCCCCGCCCCCCCCACGCCTACAGAAAACAGGCCCGATCCTGCCAACAGGGTGCCCCGCAAAGCGCCTGCGGCTCATTCAAAAACCACCATTCCGCAAGACAAGGTCATTTTCGAAGAAAAACGCCTTCTTCCCCCTGGATCGCACCGTGCTCAAGAGTCGGCGGCGATAGCGTCGACCGGCCGTACTGAGGACAACACCCCCAAGACCGCCCACTTGACAACCGACCTCCACCCTGCATCGTCCGACTCCCCCCCCACCCACCCTAAAGCCCTTCAGGTTGCCACAGCCCAGAAAGTAGCCCCCCGATACCTGAGAACCCCACCGCCCACCTACCCTCTGCGCGCCCGGCAAAGGGGCTGGGAAGGGGAAGTGTGGCTTCGCGTTCAGGTCGGCACCGATGGCCGGGTTGTCGATCTGTGGATAGAACAATCTTCGGGGCATTCCCTGCTCGATCAGTCAGCCATCAAAACCATCCGAAACTGGCTCTTTCACCCGGCCAAGATCAATTCGAAGCCTGCTGTCGAGGAAGTAAGGCTCCCGGTCAGGTTTAGCCTTACGCAATCTTGACGAATACCCTGTTCAATATTATTGACATATTATCCAGACAACATTACTCTCAAATGATTATTTATTGATAAGCGTTAAATGAATTCTTGAGCCCCTCCAGATAACAAATGTATTCAAATCCAAAGACACCAAAGTCGGCAGAGACCAGACAAATTTAAAGATCCCCTTCTCAGCCCTTTGCTGTCGTAATAGATCCACCCGCTTCTATGAACCATCGGCACGAAAGCAGCGATGAGAAGAACGCCTCCAGCCGAGCCCCTTTCAGCAGTCCGCAGGCCATGAACGCAGTCATCAATGACATTCTTGCCGAATTGACCCGATTGAGAGGAATCGATTTCAGTGGCTACCGCCCCGGGACTTTACGCCGGCGCCTGGCTAACCGTATGGCCAAAGTGAATCTCTCGGACCCCAACGCCTACCTTCAAAAACTGCACACCGACTCTTCCGAGGCCGACCGTCTGATCGATGTTCTGGGGGTGAATGTCACACGCTTTTTTCGCGATCCTCTGGTCTTTGAAACCCTCGCTCACACCGTTATCCCGGAATTGATCGAACGTAAAAAACGGCAGGGGACGAAAGAGGTGCGCGTCTGGAGTGCCGGTTGCGCCTCCGGGGATGAGGCTTATTCCATCGCCATCCTGCTGAGCCATGCCTTGCGGAAGGATCCTCCGGACTGGGGAGTTCATATTTTCGCATCAGACATCAACAACCGGGCCCTGCAACAGGCTTCACAGGGACGATATTCCAGGGAGCACCTCAGAGAGACGAAACTGGGCGTTCTGGAGGATTATTTTATTCCTGTCGGCAACGAATACGAGGTGGCTCCCTCGATCCGAAGATTGGTTCACTTCTGCAAAGACGACCTGACCTGCCCGCAAACCCGCGTGCCTGCAGAGAGCATTTTCGGCACATTCGACCTGGTCTTCTGCCGAAACCTGCTAATTTACTTCGACCCGAACCTGCAGGTTCGGGTCCTCGAAAAACTTTTCCATTCCCTGGGCTCCTACGGGCACCTGGTCCTTGGGCCGTCGGAGACACTCCCCACCGCACTCTCCTCGGGCCTGGTCGTTGTCGACAAAGACAACCGGATCTGGCGCAAGGCCCAATAGCTTAAGAGTAAAAGGAAAAACGCTCATGCACTTCTCTGAAAACGACAAGATCGATAAAACCGAGCACCAGGAGCTGTTCCGCGGCATCCGTGTCCGGCTCGCAATCAGCTTCTGCCTGCTCTTCGTGGTCGTTCTTTCCGTCGTACAGATTATGGGCATCGAGGGCATCCCCCTGACTGAATACCAGGGGCAGCGCGGACAGCTGGTTAAAAACGCGTTTCATGAATTGAACCTGATTGCCGATGCCAAAAAAGAACGGCTCCTCTACTGGATGAACGAACGGCGCTCAGCGGCAAACTTTCTCGCTGCCAACGACCTGGTCGAGGGGGATGTCGCCAACCTGCGAGCCGCCGTCGAGTCTGCCGCACCCAATGCGGCCGGCGATGAGCAATGGTCTTTTCTGCAGGATGAAAAATCCTTTGCTTCGATGGTCCGTTTTTTTGACAAAATCCGCCATGCTTACGGATTCTATGAATCGATCAAGATCGCCGATGTCGAGAACGGTAAAATCCTCGTTTCAACCCTTCCTGAGGAAACCGGCAAGAACCTCTCTTCCCATATCGCCTTCAGCGGGGCCTTGCGGGCCGGCCCTCTGCTGCAAAGTGGCGACGAACTGGGGAAGACCGGCGAGACGCTGCTGGTCAACCGCGACGTCTCGCCCATGAACCGCCTCCGTTACCCATTGCCCGACAACGCCCCGGCCAGACCGTTTGAAACCCGGCTCAGGGCGATCCCCGCGACCAAAGCCGCCCAGGGTGAAGAAGGAAGCATAGAGGTCACCGATTACCGCGGGGTTCCGGTACTCGCGGCCTACCGTTTTCTCTCAGTCACCCCGGACTGGGGCTGGGGGATGATCGTCAAAGTGGATCGCAAGGAACTATTCGCGCCCATTGATGAGCAGGTCGGTTATTCCATTCTGCTCGCGTTTCTGGGGTGTGCCGGGGTTATTCTCTGCTCGGTCGTCCTGGCAAGCTCCCTGACCAACCCCCTGCTGTATATCACCCAAGTGGCCAACCGTTTTGCCGCAGGAGACCTTTCAGTACGATCCGGCCTCAAGCGCCACGACGAAATCGGCAGGCTCTCCCGCTCCCTCGATAAAATGGCGGACACCATTCAGGAGACCATGACCGGGCTTCAGCACAGGACCGAGGAACTGCAGAAAACCACCGAGGCTCTGGAGCAGCAACGCCAAATCCAGGAAGATGCCCTGACGGTCTCTACATCCCTGGCATCTTCGGTCAGCCTGGAGGAGCTTCTGGACAAAGGCCTCAGCCAGCTGATGACCATTACCAACAGCCAGATCGGTGCGGTCTATCTGCGTGGTTCTGATGATGAAGACCCGCTTCACCTGGCCCTCTCGGCCGGTGTTTCGCCCGGGACCGAACTGCCTGCGGAAATACGCCCCGGTGAAGGTCTTCTCGGGCTCAGCTCCCAACGGGAATCGGTGGAGATTCTGTCAGACATTCCCGAAAACACCCGCTTTACCATCAACACCGTGGCGGGCGAAATCCTACCGAACTCGATCATGAACATTGCCCTGCGGCTTCATGACCAAGTTGTCGGAGTCATCTCCCTCGCAAGCATCTACCCCTTATCGTCGCAACAGGCTGAAGTGATTCATATGACCCGCTCGCAACTGGCCATTGCGATCAGCAACGCCAGGATTCACGCCGAAACCCGGCGACTGGCGGTCAATCTTCAAAACAATAACGAAGAGCTGGCCGCCATGAACGAGGAACTCCAGGCCCAAGCCGAGGAACTTCAAGCCCAGTCTGAAGAACTCCAGAGCCAGTCGGCTGAACTGATAAGCAAGCAGAGACAGGTTGAAGAAGCCGATCGTCTGAAATCGGAATTTTTGTCCAACATGAGTCATGAACTGCGCACGCCGCTCAACAGCATCATGGCCCTTTCCCAACTGATG
>CALZIC010000208.1 GCA_945787285.1 uncultured Desulfuromonadales bacterium | reverse complement strand
ACAGCACGTTGAAGCCGGCGAACATGATCCCCCAGGCGATGGTGGCGACTCGGTGGTTGTACATGCGGCCGTAGATTTTAGGCAGCCAGTAGTGCATGGCGGCGAAAAAGGCGAAGCCGGTGCCGCCGAACATGGTGAAGTGGAAGTGGCCGACCACGAAATGGGTGTCGTGGACATGCACGTCGGTGGCCGCCGCGCCGAGTACCAGCCCGGTGAGTCCACCGATGGCGAAGAGCAGGATGAACGAGAGGGCGAAAAGCATCGGCGGTTCGAGGGAGATCGATCCTTTATAGAGGGTCGCCACCCAGTTGAATATCTTGATCGCCGAGGGGATGGCAACGATGAAGGTCAGAAAGGAAAAGACCAGCACGGCGGTGTCGCTCATTCCGCTGGTGTACATGTGGTGTCCCCAGACCAGAGACCCGGCGGCCGCGATGGCGACGCTCGAGATGGCAATGGCCTTGTAGCCGAAGGCCGGCTTGCGGGCGAACACCGGGATGATATCGGAGATGACCCCCATCCCGGGCAGCACCATGATGTACACCGCCGGGTGAGAATAGATCCAGAACAGGTGCTGGAACATGATCGGGTCGCCCCCCTGGGCCGGGTCAAAGAGGCCGGTGCCGAGTATCCGTTCGGAGAGTACCAGCAGCAGGGTGATGCCTAGAATCGGGGTGGCCAGAATCTGTACCCAGGCGGTGGCATACAGCGTCCAGGAAAACAGGGTCAGCCTGCCCCAGGAAAGGCCGGGAGCGCGCATGCGGTGAATGGTGGTGACGAAGTTGAGCCCGGTCAGAATCGAGGAGAAGCCGATGAGAAAGACCGCGAATACCGCCAGGGAAACGTTGGTGGAGGTCTTGATGCTGAAGGGGACGTAAAAGGTCCAGCCGGTATCGGGCGGGCCGCCGCCGGTGAACAGGGCGGTCAGGGCGATGGCGGCGCCGACGATATAGAGCCACCAGGAGAGCAGGTTCAGGCGCGGAAAGGCGACGTCTCTGGCGCCGAGCTGGATCGGCAGGATCAGGTTGCCGAAGGCCGCGGGGATGCCGGGGATGATGAAGAGGAAGATCATGATCACCCCGTGCAGGGTGAACAGGGCGTTGTAGGTCTGGGCCGAGACGATGGTCGGGCCCGGGGCGATCAGTTCGAGTCGGATCAGCAGTCCGAGCATTACCCCGACCAGGAAAAAGCCGACGATGGCGTAGAGGTAGAGCAGACCGATGCGCTTGTGATCGGTGGAGAAGATCCAGTCGAAGACGCCCGGGTACTTTCCTGTGGGGGTGAAAAAGCCGCGCTGGGTCGGTTCGGTTGTCGAAACGCTTTGGGTCATGTTGCCTCAGTTCCTGTTCTGTTTTTTCTTTTTGCCGGTAAAAATGAGGAAGGCCATGAAAGAGCCTGCGGTAAGCAGGATGACGGTAGCCGATACCCGCAGAATGTTGAAGACGTAGGTTTTTTTGGCCGGGTCGTAGCTGAAGCAGAGGCTGACCATTTTGCGGATGGTACTGCCGACCCGTCCTTCGGAAGCCTCGACCAGCGAGAGGGTCAGGTCCATGGGGAGAAAGCGGGTGCCTTGCAGGTAGCGGACGATCTTCCCCTCGCTGCTGACCACGAAGATGGCCACCGGGTGAAGAAACTCGACCCCCTGGCGCTGAAAACGGTATCCGGCGCTGCCGGTCAACTGCATGATCGTCTGTTTGTCTGCGGTGAGAAAGCGCCAGGACTCCTCGGGGAAGTCTGCGCCCCCCATGGCCATGAAATAGTTCTTTTTGCTGCTGGCAGCCAGTTCAGGCTTTTCGGTCTCGTCAAAGCTGAACGACAGGACCTGGTAGTCCTGCCCCGGTTTAAGCTTCATCTTGGGCAGGGACTGGGCCAGTCCGGCCTGGAGAAAGTTGCAGACGTTGGGGCAGCGGTAATAGACCGGGGCGATGATGGTCGGTTTGGTGATCAGGTCCTTAAGTTTGACCTCGTGCCCCTGTTCGTCTCGAAAGCTCAGGTCGAGGGGGATCTGCGAACCGAGTTTTTCGTCGAGGCCGACCGCTTCGGCCTGCTCCGCAGCGGGAGTTGGATGTTGATGCTGATGTGCTTCCGCGGGGGGATGGTGAGCCATCTCCTCGCCCATGGCTGGACTCCAACCTGCGGAAATAAGGATAATCAGAACGATAGTGGAGAGCAGAAGGCCTGGTCGGAACGGCTCAGGGGGGGCATTCATCATTGCAGTCTCCATGATTTGTCAGAACATATAAATGAAAAATAAGATGAAAATATATCATTTTTCCATAAAAAAGCAATTCCTCTCCGCGTGTTTGAGGCCGCACCATAGCAATTGCGGTAGATTCCTTCTTCTGATAGCATATGATTTTGATCTACCAAGGAGAATGACTGTGGACGAGTTGCACGATCGCATAACCGAACTGGAAATCCGTTTTACCCACCAGAGCCAGACCATCGAAGAACTCAACGCTGAAGTGACAGAGAGCCACCGCCGCATCGACAACCTCGAGAGAGAGGTCAAGCGCTACGATGAGATGCTCAAGTCCATGGCTCCCAATTTGACCGAATCTCCCGACGAGTGAGGATACCGTGCAGGCTGAATATCGTCGTATTGTGCTCGAGGCAGCGATTATCTTTTTACTGGGGGCCGTGCTGGGCCTGTCTTTCAATACCCGGTTGGTGATCGACGCCTTTTCCGGCAAAGTGGTTGCCTCCACCCGTCCCGTCCTGGCCCCTCCCTCTTCTGGAACGACGCCAGCGGGTTCTTCTGGAACAACCGGCCCTGAGGCACTGGCCCCGGTCGCGCTGCCGTTTCCGACCATGCTCTCCGAAGTCCGTGAGCTGGTCGAAGCGGGGGCCCTGCTGGTCGATGCCCGCGCACATGAATTCTACCTTGAGGGGCATCTCCCCAAGGCGGTTTCGCTGCCGCTCGGTGAGGTCGATGAACAGCTTGTCGAGTTTATGCAGTCGGTGCCGAAGAAGACCATCCTGATCACGTACTGCAACGGGTACGGCTGCCCCGACTCCTACGATCTGGGCGTTCGCCTGATGGCCGAAGGCTATGAGGACGTTCGGGTCTATGAAGGGGGAGTCCCCGAATGGCGGGATTCGGATCTGCCGATAGAAGGGGGCGTACAATGAGCCGGAGCGGTGTCTACCTGTATCATGCCTGCCGTCTTGCGCTTGGCGGCATTTTTCTTTATGCCGGCGGGGTGAAGGCCAATGACGTGGTCACCTTCGCCCGGGATGTGTCGAACTACCAGATTCTCCCCTATGCCTGGAATTATCTTGTCGCCGCCACCCTCCCTTACGTGGAGTCGGTCGCCGGGCTGCTGCTGATTTTCAACCGCAAGGTGCGTCCTTCCGCCCTGCTGCTGGGAGGGATGACGGTCGTGTTCATGCTGGCCCTCGGTTCGGTGATTGTGCGCGGTATGGATATCGACTGCGGGTGCTTCAATCCCGGCGCCGGCCATACCAGCGCCGAGGCTGCCCTGCTGCGCGATGTCGGCATCCTTTTGCTGGCCGCGCTGACCTACCGTCTGCGGGGAAGGATGCCCTCCTGACCCTATGGATGTGCTGATTATCAACCCCCCGGCGGCCAAGGCCGGCGAGCCGCCGCTGGGGATGGCCGTCCTCCTCTCCCACCTGCGGGCCCAGGGCGTGGCGGCGGGGGGGCTTGACGCCAACCTTGGCGCCTACCTTCACCTGCTCGACCCGAAGCGCCTGCGCGAGGCGGCCGGTCCTTCCCCGTCGACGGCGCTGCGCCGTGCCGTCAACCACGCTTCCAGGTCGATCGACCTGCTCCGTTCGCCGCAGGCCTCCCGCTCCTTTTCCCGCTACCAGACCGCGGTGCATCACCTCAACCGGGCCCTCGAAGCCTATTCGGGGGACTCAGGCGAGGAGCGTCTGACCCTCGGTGACTACAGCCATGGGGGCCTCTCCGAATTCAACCCGCACGACCTGGAGCGCCTGGCCCAGGGGGACATCGCGACCCTTTTCGACGGCTACTTCACGGACCAGGTGCTTTCCAGGGTCGCCCAACAGTCGCCGAAAGTGGTGGCGATCTCCGTCAACTACCGGCACCAGGTGCTTCCGGCCTTTGCCCTGGCCGGCCTTGTCCGCCGCCATTTCCCGGCCATCACCGTCGTCGGGGGCGGGGGGATGGTGACTTCCTGGAAATCGGCGCTGCGGGAAAACAGCCTGCGCTTCGCGGCCTTCTCCCACATCGTCTTCGGCCCCGGAGAAAAAGCTCTGACCTCTCTCTGCCGGGGGGAACCCGCCGGTTATTTCATCGAAGATTCCGCCGACATCCACTTTACCCCCGATTTCAGCGACGTCCGCCTTCAGGACTACCTTTCGCCGCAGCCGATTCTTCCGGTGACCACCTCGCGTGGCTGCTACTGGAGCCGCTGCCTCTTTTGCCCCGAGGCGTCGTCGCCGACCCATCCCTACTCGAGCGCGGGGCCGCAGGGGGTGGTCGATCTGCTCCGTTTGCTCTCGAAGGTGCATGGTGTTCACCACTTTCATCTGACCGACAATGCCGTTCCGGTCAACGTGCTGCGGCAGTTGGTCGCCGATGCCGAGGCGCTGGCCGATATCTCCTGGCACGGTTTCGTCCGCTTCGAACGGGCACTGCTCGACCCGGACTTTGTCCAGGGGCTGGCCGCCAGCGGCTGCCGCATGCTGCAACTCGGGCTGGAGAGTGGATCCCAGCGGGTGCTTGATCGCCTGCAGAAGGGGACCCGGCTCGACGAGGCCTCGACGATTCTGCGCAACCTGCATCGGGCGGGGATCATGAGCTACGTCTACGTCATGCTCGGAATTTCGGGCGAAACCGCCGAGGACGCCGAAATGACCCGAACGTTTCTTGAAGATCATGCCGGGGATATCGATTATCTCAACATCGCCATCATGAACCTGCCGCGGGAGTCGGGCCTTCTCGCCGATCCTGGGGATGCGGGGATCCGCGACGAAGGGCTTCTCGACCAGGAGGCTCCGCTCGGGCTGTACCGGTCCTTCGTGTCGTCCACCGGCTGGGGAAGGGCCGAGGCCCGTCGTTTTCTTAAACAGCAGCTGCTCGGCACCCCCGCCATCCGCGAGATCGTGGGGCGCACCCCTGCCTATTTCACCTCTTTTGATTTTCTCAATCAGTCTTCAGGCTGAAATCGTCATAGAAAGAAGTGTCCGTCCATGACCTCCTGGCAGCAAAGCCTCAAAAACAGCATCACCACACCGCAGCAGCTGGCGCAGCATTTCCCCGTCGACATCGATGCCCTTAGCCGGGTGGTCGAGCGTTACCCGATGCGCATTACTCCCCACTACCTGGGGCTGATCCGCGAGGCGGGCGACCCGATCTGGCGGCAGTGCGTCCCCGATGCAGCGGAGTTGGCGGACGACAACCTGCTGGTCGATCCCCTCAACGAAGAGAACCTCTCCCCCGTGGATTCTCTGGTTCATCGCTATCCCGACCGGGCGCTCTTTCTGGTGGCGGGAACCTGTGCCAGTTACTGCCGGTTCTGCACCCGCAAGCGAAAGGTCGGCTGCTCAACCATGAGCCTTTCGCCGGATGCGCTGTCGCAGGGCATCGACTACATCGCCCGTACCCCGCAGATCAACGACGTGCTCCTTTCCGGCGGGGACCCCCTGATGCTCTCCGATGAGGTGCTCGGTGACCTTCTCGGTCGCCTGAGACAGGTTCCGCATGTGCAGGTGATCCGTATCGGCAGCCGGATGCCGGTGACGCTGCCGGAGAGAATTACGCCAGAGCTCTGCGCCATGCTGCGCCGCTACCATCCCCTCTACCTCAACACCCATTTCAATCATCCCCGGGAGATCACCGCAGAGGCGCAGCAGGCCTGCGCCCGCCTGGCCGATGCCGGCATCCAGCTCGGCAACCAGACGGTTCTGCTCAAGGGGGTCAACGACGATCCTGCCATTATGAGCGAACTGCTGCGCGGGCTGCTGGGCATGCGGGTCAGGCCCTATTATCTGCACCAGATGGATCTGACCTGCGGCACCGGTCATTTTCGCACCCGGGTCGAGCAGGGGATCGAGATTTTGCGTGCACTGCGCGGCCAGGTGTCAGGGATGGCCATCCCTCAATACGTGATTGATCTGCCGGGGGGGAAAGGGAAGGTGCCGATTCTGCCGGATTACGTGGAAAGGCTCGGCGATGCGATTGCGATTCGCACGCCAGATGGAGACAGTGTGATTTTTCCCAATGGCGGTGGGGAGAACCTGCGCCGGGGATGAGTCTGGGGGAGGGGTCAGGCGGCCGCCGGAGTGACCCGGTTGCGGCCCTGCTCTTTGGACAGGTAGAGGGCCTCATCGGCTATGGCCACGAGGTCCGTCGGTGAGCCCTCATTGGGCGGGTTGAAGCAGGAGGCGCCGAGGCTGATGGAGACAACAGGACTCACATCGGAAGCCTTGTGT
>CALZIC010000207.1 GCA_945787285.1 uncultured Desulfuromonadales bacterium | reverse complement strand
TCGGAAGGGGACAAGGGCTTTTCGGGGCGCGATTCCCTGAAGATTTTCAGCGACTTTTTCTCGACCTATTCGCGCAAGGACAAAATGATCGACATGTCGATCCTGGTGAAGTATTTCACCACGGTTCACAAGGACCTCGGTGCCATGATCCCCCCCGGTTTCATGGATTCGCTCACCCGCATGTACAACTACACCATTCTGCAGGAAGTGAAGGAGTCGCTTTATTACTATAATGAGGACCAGATCTCCCGCGATATTCAGCATTACCTCTTTGCCATCAATTTCAAGATCGGATCGGTGGAGACCTGCCAGTTTACCGGTGAGCGCCTAATCATTACCGAAGAGCTGCTGGAGAGTATCGAAAACCGCCTGGTGGGACCCGACCAGTCCGTTCTGGTCAGGGAAAAGTTCCGCCATGATACCCAGAAGGAGTACACCATGAAGACCTTGACCCAGGAACTGATGGTCGAGGGCAAGGATATTACCCAGAGCGACCTCTTCATGGACCTTCGGGAGCGGTATATACACAATATCAAGGAAAAGGTGCTCGATCCTTTCCTTGAAAACGAGAACTTCCGCCAGGCTATCAAGGATTTCGGAAAAGAAGATTTCAAGACCTTTGACAAGCGCATTCAGGATGACGTGACCTTTTTAATCAACAACCTGTGCGACAAGTATAAATACACCCGGCCTGGCGCCAAGGACGTCTGCATTTACGTCATCGACAACGATATCGCCAGAAAATTCTCTTCCCCGTAAGGCTTTTAGTGCCCCGTGCGGGTAACCCTGTCTTCTTAATTATGGCCCTTTTGCCCGCTGTCATCGTTGCGCTTCCTTGACTTAACGCCGGGTAGGCCTGCGTCGGCGCGCCTTGACAGCAACCAAAATGTCTCAGAATTAATCGACACGACTACCCGCACGGGACAGCTAGAGAAAAATCGGCCAAGAATCTTGCATATGAGATGGGCAGGAGGTAAAATCCTGCCCATTAATTTGTTGCAGATTCCGTGCAGGCCGCCGTCCTGCAGGTCCTCAATCGATGCAGGAGCGTACTATGACCTTCCTTGACAACACCCATGGCAATCTTTTCGGTTATATCCTCTGGCTGTTCGGCTTTACCGGTTCGCATCGTTTTTATTACGGGCGCCCCGTCTCCGGCACGATTTACTTCCTCACCTTCGGCCTTTTTCTGATCGGCTGGATCGTCGACCTTTTTCTCATCCCCAAAATGGCCGAAGAGGCAGAATCCGATTTTCCCGCCGGTCATATCGATTACAAGGTGGCTTGGGTTCTGCTGACCTTCCTCGGTCTGCTCGGCGTTCACCGCATGTACATGGGCAAATGGATCACCGGTATCCTTTACCTGGCGACTGGCGGTTTGTTCGGTGTCGGTTACATCTACGATTACTGGACCATGAACGATCAGATTGCCGTCGTCAACGCCGAGGGATAGCCTGTTGGACTCCCCCAATATTCTGGTTCGTGACTACCCGGTTCGTTTCTACGAGGTCGACCCCGAGGCCCGGCTCAAGCCGGTAACGCTCCTCAACTACCTTCAGGACGCCGCCAGTGAGCACACCGTTCGTCTCGGCGTCTCCATTGGGGAGCTGCAGGCCAAGGGGGTGACCTGGGTTCTGTCCCGATGCCGGGTGCGGTTTGTGAGTCATGCCAAAAGTGGCGATACGGTTCGAATCCGCACCTGGCCCGCCGCCCGGGACAGACTCTTCTCGATGCGCGATTTCGAAGTGACCGACCAGGGGAATAACAGGCTGGCGCTGGCGACCTCCGCCTGGGCCCTGGTCGACCTTGCCAGTGGCCGACCGCTGCGCCTTGACCGGGTGCTGCCCGACTATCCTCTGCATGATGAGCGCGTGCTTGAGCCCGCCGAAAAAACACTGCCCGAACTGGTTGAGGCCGAAACCGAAATCCCCTTTCAGGTTCGGCGCGCAGACCACGATATCAACCGGCACGTCAATAACACCGTCTATGCCGAATGGGCCCTGGAGGCGGTCCCCGGTGAGATCGCCTCGTCCTGCCAGCTCAGTGACCTGGAAATCGCCTATCGCTCCCCCGCCTATTCGGGCGAACGGGTCCTCTCCCGCATCGCCCGTCAGCATGGGCCGTCTACAGCGACCTTCGTGCACCAGCTGGCGGGGGAGAAGGACGGCCGGGAGCTGGCCCGCCTTCGCACCGTCTGGCAACCTCTTCCCTGAAAAACTCCCCGTATCTGCAATATCTCATCTTTGACATCCCATGTGCCGGCGTTATTGTTCCTTTAGGGATCTTTTTTCCAATTCGCCGGGAACGTACCTCTTGAACGCAAATCTTAACGCCATACGCGATACTGGTCGTTTGAGACAGGCCGCCTTTTTCCATGGCTTTCGGTCCAGGGTGCTTCTGTGCCTCGTTCTGGCAGGGCTGTTTTTTCTTTTCAGCGGCTGCTCACCGACGCGGGAGTACCATGCTGCCCTGGTGCTGGCCGACATCGCCGCGGGGGATGAGCCTAGCCGGTGGAAAAGGGTCACTCCGCCCCCTGTGCGTACCCCCTATGCCTTCCGGGTCGAAAACCGACGCTATGCGGCCGATTTGTATCGGCCGGGGGAAGAGGCGCTGGCCGGGCTGCTGTTGATTCCCGGGGCGGCCGAAACCGGCAAGAACGATGCGCGGCTGGTGGCCTTTGCCCGCAGCCTGGCCCGGGCGCGATTCAACGTGCTGGTGCCCGATCTCGACAGTCTGCGCAAGCTGCAGGTCGGCCCCGGCAACGTCCAGGAGCTGATCGATGCCTTCACCGTTCTCGCTGGTCCCGAGTTCTCACCGGCAGGCCGCGCCGGCATGTTCGCGTTCAGCTATGCCGCAGGGCCCGCCGTGCTGGCCGCCCTTGAACCGAAGATTCGGGATCAGGTGCGTTTCATCTTCGCCGTGGGCGGCTACCACGACCTCAACAACGTGCTGCTCTTCTTCACCACCGGGCATTTCAGAGACGGGGGAAAGGCGAAGCATCGCGAGCCCAACGTGTACGGCAAGTGGGTCTTTATTCTGAGCAACCTCCACCGCCTGTCGGAGCCAAAGGACCGGCGGCTCTTCAGGCAGATGTTCGAGCGGATCAAAAAGGACCTCGAGGCCTCTCTTGGCGATCTGGCCGCCGGGCTCAGTGCGGAGGGGCGGGCGCTATACGTTTTTGTCACCAATCGGGACCCCCACGAGTTCGAGAGCCTGAAATCACACCTTGCCGAGCCGATCCGTCAGGATATCGGGGCCCTCGACCTTTCCGGCAGAGACCTCAGCCGCCTTGCGGCCAGGCTGATTCTGGTGCATGGCTACGATGACCCGATCATTCCGTATCCCGAGAGCAAGGCCCTGGCCCGGGCTGCGCCGCACGGCCAGGCCCGCCTCTTTCTGGTTGACGGACTCGAGCATGTCGATCTTCAGCCCGGCCTGGTGGGGAAATTCCGCCTGTGGAGGGCGGTCTCCGCTCTGCTGGCCGAGCGGGAAAGGTGAGGGGGGGGGGAGTCGCTGGCAGACGCGCCATGTGTTGGTTATATCCCAAGGAATAGTGAGACCGCATTGTGGCATAACTTGTAAGAATCGCTTGTTGCGCCTAGCATGTTCTTAACGTTTGTGGGGAAGTTGAAAAGGCCCATTCTGGTTGCAAAATTGGGCCTTTTGATGGCTCATTTATCGTGCAAAACAAGAAAGTCCCGACCTGATTTCCAGGCAGGCCTTTCCTCGAACCTCATGGTTGCTCTCCTTCTGAAACTGACTTCTTTCGGGCAAAACCCTGCCAGTTTTAACTGTTCCAATTTCTTTCTGAAGAATCCCATCTAAACCCGAGCAGGCAAGAGCCGCCGTTATGCAATTCATGGCGGAAGGTAAGCCTGGAGTGCAGGATTTCTAGTTTTCTAACAGCCTCTTGCCTGAGACTCATCAGAAAAGGTTTTCTCCATCCATAATAAAGGGACAGGGGGTGAAATTCTGGCCCTTTTTGTGCTACTGATTCCTCATCGGAAAAGCGTCCTTCTCCCGTTTGCATAGGCTGCTGAGGAGTCCCACTCTCGTGAATTCATCGAAAACCAAATACCTGGTCATCATTTCCTTTCTGATAACCTCAATCGCAACCTCGAACTCCTAGATGGGCACGTGACCGATAGGCGCCGTGACGCTTTGCCTCTGCTGAGGGACGAATAATCCTGTGAGACTGGAAGGTCGTGAGGTAGTGCCGATCCGAAAACTTGAATGGGCACCAGCTAAGTTTCCGACTTGGAGACGAGCCATTTGTTTCACGGTCAAGGAAAATTCTGCAGGGAAAACAGACCTTGACAGCATCTGGCAACCCAATGGACGAGACCCAGGAAATCGACTCGTGGTGGGCTTTTCAAGGGCTGAATGATTCGGGTAAATAATTGCCTTGCCCAGCTTGCGAGTCAAGATTTTGACTTAAGTCATAGTTTTGTATGGTTTTTTCATTTGTCGTTTTCAATAGTGCCTTTGCTAATCAATAGGGGTCCAATGTGATGAGGTTTTTCAAATACAGAATTTTGTGGAAAAGCATCTGGACGTCCTTTTTCCTGAATGTTAGCTGCGTGCTTATGATATTCATTTTGGGCATATGTATCGGCACGTATAGTCACAGCAAACGTATTATGGCGTCCGAGCTCGAAACCAGAGCACGTTCCCATTTTAAAGATCTGGAGATCGCTTGGAAGTGGAACTCAAACTACGGCGGGGTGTACGTAGAGGAGAAGTCTGGTATCAAATCCCCCCCTTTCTTACCCCAACTGGATGTCAGGACGGTCGATGGCAGGATATTAACCAAGAAGACTCCGGACGTAATGGCTCAGGAGATCGCCGACCTGTCGAAAGAGGAGGGGGAAGTTCAATTTCATATTACCGGCCTTGCCCCCTTGAACCCTCAAAACAAGCCAGACTCATTTGAAAGGGCCGCGCTTATATCCTTTTCCAATGGGCAAAAGGAAGCCCTCTCCAAGCAGGAAGAAAACGAAAGGGTCTATTTCAGATACATGGCCCCCCTGTACTTCGAGGAGTCATGCCAAGAATGTCATGTCAAACGAAACCCTCAGGCTGAGGAGGAGGTGGTGGGCGGCGTCAGCGTAAAGTTTGATATCTCCGACGTTGAAAATGCCCAGATATTTCATCGAAATATCCTTTTTTTTCTCTCTCTTGCCACAATGGTCCTGGTACTTGGAACTATCTACTTGTTTCTCGTCAAGCTGGTCAGGCAATTGGCAATTGTACAGACCAAATTCGAGAAATTGGCCTTTACCGACGATTTAACGGGCCTGTACAACAGGCGCCATTTCTTT
>CALZIC010000206.1 GCA_945787285.1 uncultured Desulfuromonadales bacterium | reverse complement strand
CCAGCCCCAGTTCGGGGGTGGCCTTGCGAACCTCGTCGCCCGGTCCCTGAACAAACACCACCTGCTGTCCATCGACCCACTTGAGCGCGGCATTGGGAAGGCGCACCACGTCGGTTTTCTCTTCAACCACAATCTGTACCTGGGTCGTCATTTCCGGCCGCAGCAGCCTGGCCTGTTCCCGGTCGATGTCGACCAAGGCCCGGTAGTAGACGATGTTGTCGCGGATTTCCGGTTCGGGGTAAATGGTGAGGATCTCGCCGGCAAAGCTTTTGCCGGGGTAGGCGTCGACCCGGAACTCCACTTTCAGCCCCGGCTGCGTCATCCCCACGTCGGTTTCGTCGACATAGATCCACATCTCCAGGCGGGTCGGGTCGATGACGGTGATCAGGTTGGCAACCTGCAGGCCGGTGACGATCATTTCCCCCTCCTGGGCGGTGACGTTGCTCACGATGCCGGTGAGGGGGCTGTGGATGTCGGTATACGAAAGGCGCACCTGGAGCGCCCTCAGCGCCGCTTCGGCCTGGGCCACGGCAAGGCGGGTTTTGTTCCGTTCCTCTTCAAGTTCTTTGCGCTCCCGCTCCAGGGTGGCTGTACGCGTTTTGATCTGACTGGCGTCGATCTCCGCCTGCTGGCGGACCTTTTCCAGTTCATCGAGGGAAATCACCCGCTCGGCCACCAGGAGCCGCTGGCGCTCAAAAGTGTTCTGCGAATAGGCGGCCCGGGCCCGCGCCAGCTCCAGCTGCGACTCGGCCTCGGCGATGCGCAGGGGGGTGATCTTTCTCACCCGGGCCCGTTCCGCCCGGGCCGCATCGAGGCGGGCGCCGGCTTCGGCGATCTGGGAGCGCAGTTCACGGTTGTCGATGCGGGCCACCAGCTGCCCCTTTTCGACCTGGTCGCCGACCCGGACCAGCATGCGCTCGATGGTTCCGGTAGCCCGGGCGCCTATCTTGACGATGCCCCCGACCTGGGATTTGATGATTCCGGTCTCTTCGAGGACCTTGCGCACCGTTCCGCGCTCGATATTTTCTGTGGCGAGAATCCGGGTCCGGGGCGGTTTGTCCGAACTTCCCCACCAGAAATAGCCGCCGATCCCTGCAGCGAGAAGAACGAGGGCAATGAAAAGTTTCTTCATGACATATCCACCTGTAATGGTTCGATCGGATGAGGCATCGAAACGTTTGGAGCGGTCGGCACGGTCTGTTAATTTTTATCAGAGTTCAGCGGGAAAGAGAATCTTTGATTTATAAATGGTGGGGCTGAATAAACGACAGGCCGCTTCTATGGAAGCGGCCTGTCGTCGGTCAGACAAGTTTTTCGATTTGGCTCAATATCCCCAGGTCAGGGGTTTGAAGATCCAGCCTTCACGGCCGCTTTCGTCGAAGATCAGCAGCCAGTTGTCCTGCTCGGAAAGAACCTGATACGTCTCGCCCCGTTGAGCCTGGAAGGCCACGGCGTTTACCTTGTCGGGCCCTTTGCGGACATTGGCGCCGGCCGCCTTGATGACGACACCTGAGATGTTGGTGACCAGGGTCTTGTGAATCCAGCCGCGGGTTCCCTCGTAGTCGCGGACCATCAGATAGCGGTCTTCGCTCTTCTGAACCTCGAGCGGGTAGCCCTTTTTCACGGTCATGACGACCTTGGAGGCGCTCACCGAAGGCTTGCTTCTGAGCTCGGCCTTGGAGATGGCGACAGTGACGGTTTCAGCGAAGCAGGTTCCAGAAGAAAGCAGAACCAGCAAAAGTGCAGCGAAAATTTTCATTTAGAGCCTCCCTTTACCAATGGATATCAATAAGTTTGGCGTAATTTATCATTGGTGAGGCAGGGGTTCAACGTTTTTTTATGTGAACGCTTTATCGTCTGCGTCTTGCCGAAAAACTGAGCTTACTACGGCTTTTCACCAACAGGTAATGTGTCGCCGGTTTTCTCTGCAGGAGAAAAACATTCCACCCTGTTTCTTCCGGCTGCTTTGGCCCGGTAGAGTGCCTTGTCCGCCTGGTCGAGGATGTCTTCCCAGCGATTTGCCGCTGATGAGTCGTTAAAAACAGCCGTGCCGAAGCTGGCTGAAAGTTTGCCTGAGGGGGAGCCTCGGTGTTCGATCTCAAGGTCTGAAAGTGCGTTTTTGATACGTTCCGCGGCGATTTTCATCGCTTCCAGGTCCTGGTTCGGCATGATGATGACCAGTTCTTCGCCGCCGAACCGAAAGACTTCGTCGGAGGTGCGGATCGTTTCTTTGATCGCTTGGGCAGCCGATTTCAGCACCCGGTCGCCGGCCATATGCCCGTAGGTATCGTTATAGGCCTTGAAACAATCGATATCGCAGATGGCCAGGCCATAGGGCTGGCTGTATCGGCAGGCGCGGTCGTGAACCTTGGCGATCGTTGTGTAGAAACTTCGCCGGTTGCCGATCTCCATCAGCGGGTCGATGGAGGCAAGGGCCTCAAGGCGGTTGTTGAACTGGAGGAGTCGCTGGTTTTTTTCGGTCAACTCCTTTTCCAGGTTGAGAATCCGCTCCCCGGCGCGGATGCGCACCTTGAGTTCTTCGATGTCGAACGGTTTGGTCACGTAGTCATCGGCGCCGACCTCGAGGCCTTCGATGATCTCGTTCTTTTGGTCTTTGCCGGTCAGCATGATGAAGTAAACGTATCCGTCATCGGAGTTCTGGCGGATTTTACGGCAGAGGTCAAGCCCGTCAAGGCCGGGAAGCATCCAGTCGGCAATAACCAGCTTAACGCCGCCCCGGGAAAGGATCTCCAGGGCCTGTTGGCCGTCTTCCGCGGTGACAATTTCGTGCCCCCGGTTGTCAAGGGTCTTTTGCAGCAAGGTGCGGGAGACCAGGTTGTCTTCAACGACGAGAATTTTCATTCGGGGTGGTTCTCCATGTGTTCCAGTAGGCTTTTCTTCTTTTCAGCGACAGTGCATCGGCGTTCGCTTCCCTGTCAGGGGGGGCGACTATGTATGCTAAGAAAAATCAATGCAAGCGCCGTACCATAAAGTGGGTATGTCGGATCGAAAAGGGGGCGTTTTCTGCTGCCGACGATTGTCGTTTTGCGGATTTCCTGACCTGTTTTCTGGCGGAAGGGTGAAGAAAAGGGCGCTATCGGTGGTTTTGACGCCGCCGGGAGGGGTTGTCAAACCTTTGACATGTTCGGGGAGGGGGGGAGTATCTGACGGAGCCTGACCTGATTCGGAGCCTCCGGGGAGACCAGTATAGGGAGAAGCTTGTTCGTGTGTTGGACAAACTGTCAGGCCGCCCGACACAAATTCGGGCGGCCCTTTACAGTTTTTTATTTCTGACTGACCTGGAATTTTTCTACCAGGCGAGACCGGTAATCGACGATGTCACGGCGCAAGGAGCCGAGTTGGCCCATCTTGTCGTCAATTTTGTGGATGTGATCGTCGAAGACTTCAATCAGCCTGGGAATCATATCCTCTGTTTTCCGCGCATCACCGTAGGCCTTGTAGAGGTCCTGCATTTCCCTGATGGTGAGGCCGAGCTCCTTGAGTTTTAGAATGAAGCGGATGCGGCGCACCATGTAGTCGTTGAAGTAGCGATTGCCCCCTCCGGGGCGCGGGGACGATTCGATAATGCCCACTTCTTCCCAGAAACGCAGGGTGCGGGTGGTCAACCCCATGTCCTTGGCAATGTCACCGATGGAAACGAGATCCTCATCGAGATTTTCAGAAGTCTCTGAAGTCATGTGGTGTTCCTTTACGTTAAGTTTGAAACCATTTTTAGATCAATACTCCCTCCGTGTCAATCCTTTGCTTTTCATGCTTTTGCCCGTGTTTACCAATTTTAACAGATATGTGGGCATTTCCCACCGTCGATAGAAAGTTGTTTTATTTATGGTTGACATATACGTAAACTGTTTTTATAGTGTCTTCATATTCGGCTGTTGTCAACCGAGATGTCGATTCCCCGCCCTGTGGAGCGGATTTTCCGCAGTCCCGGGCGTTGCTGCTGTTTTTACCTGAACGTGAAAGGTAGTTTGTGGGCGATGGGTCGTTTGTCGGATGGCGCATTGAGGAGTTTGTAACTCCGAAAGTAGTCAGAACCCTGTTTTTTAACCAACTGGCTGTGGTCGGGACCGGCCGCCCTTTTCGGATAAAGATCTTTCAGGAGAATTCGCTTTTCGCGATAGTTTTTACGAGAACAGCAAACTGTTGACAGGGAGGACGTCTCGTTATGAACAGTACAGAGCATGTAGAAGCCTACCGGCCGCAACACCCGATCCGTTTTGTAACGGCCACCAGTCTCTATGACGGCCACGATGTATCGATCAATATCATGCGCCGCATCATGCAGGATGCGGGAGCCGAGATCGTTCACCTGGGACATAACCGCAGCGCCGAGGAGATCGTTACCGCCGCCATCCACGAGGATGTCCAGGGGATCGCCATAAGCTCTTATCAGGGCGGGCATATGGAGTTCTTCAGGTACATCTACGACTTGCTGCAGGAGCGCGGCGCTGGCCATATCAGGATCTTCGGCGGTGGGGGCGGCGTCATCATTCCCTCGGAAATAGAGGCGCTCCACGACTACGGCATCAGCAGGATTTTCTCCCCCGAAGATGGTCGCAAGATGGGGCTGCAGGGAATGATCAACTTTAAACTTCAGGCCTGCGATTTTCCCACCCCCAACCAGCTCGAGGAGGATCTGGGCAGGATTGGCCGAAGGGATCACCAGGCAGTGGCCCGGCTGATCACCCTGGCCGAGCTCTCCCTGGAGGAGAAGACCGCCCAGTTCCGTGAGGTGCAGGCGCAGCTGCGGCAGCAGGCCTCGGCGGTGCCGGTGCTGGGGATCACCGGTACCGGCGGCGCCGGCAAGAGTTCGCTGACCGACGAGCTGGTGCGGCGCTTTCTGCGCGATTTCCCCGACAAACACCTGGCGATTCTTTCGGTCGACCCGACCCGCCAGCGCACCGGCGGAGCCCTGCTTGGCGACCGCATCCGCATGAACGCCATCGACACCCCCCGGGTCTACCTGCGCTCGCTGGCCACCCGCGACTCGCGCAGCGAGCTGTCGGCGGCCATCAACGAGGCCCTCGACGTGCTCAAGGCGGCGGCCTTCGATTTCATCATCGTCGAGACCAGCGGCATCGGCCAGGGCGATGCCGGCATCGTCGAGGTCTGCGACGTTTCCCTTTACGTTATGACCAGCGAGTTCGGCGCCCCGACCCAGCTGGAGAAGATCGACATGCTCGACTTCGCCGACCTGGTGGCCCTGAACAAGATGGAGAAGAAGGGCTCGGAGGACGCTCTGATCAACGTGCGCAAGCAGGTCCGCCGCAACCGCAAGCTCTTCGAGGCGCCCGATGAGGAGATTCCGGTT
>CALZIC010000205.1 GCA_945787285.1 uncultured Desulfuromonadales bacterium | reverse complement strand
GCGGCAGCGGAACTGCCACTCTACCTCCAGTTCGCGAAACTCCGAGGCGTGATAGAACGCCTGCAGCATGGTGAACTTGTACAGGTCGGTATCGAGCAGTGAGCTGACGATTGCCTGCTGGTCCTGTTTCATACTCCGCTCCCCCCCTCCCGTAAGCACAGCCGGTCCGCGGCTGCCACCAGCTCAATGCCGCAGGCGGCCATCTCAGCGATAGCGGCTTCACTCGACTCGGCCGCAACCCCTCTGCAGCCGGCCAGGTTGACAATCACCCGGAAACCGGCCCTTTTCAACTGCAGGGCGGTGGTTTTGAGGCAATAGTCGGTGGCAAGGCCTGCAGCCAGCACGGTGGTCACATTACGGGCGCGCAGCCATTCGATGACACCGGTGCTCTCGCCATCCAAAAGATCATGAAAACAGGCGCCGTAGGGGTGCTTTTCAGGGTCCATCCCCTTTTCGACCAGCAGGTCATAGTCCCCCTCGTCCGGAAGCCCGGGGAGAAGCCGGTGCCCTTCGGTCCCGACCACGCAGTGGGCAGGCCACTTGAGATCGAGGTTCGGGTATTCGCCGGCCACCGGGGTGAGGATCTCGGAAACCTCCCTTGCGACCCAGGGTGCTTCGGCGGGGTGGCTGTCCTTGCTGACCAGGCGATAGCGGGCCAGGCGGGCCTGCCGGTTGAGCTCATCGACAATTGTGTGCCCGTCTGCCACAGGGAGTTCGTCAGGGCAAAGTGGGGTGAAGCCTCTCTGGGGATCGACGTCAAAACTAGCTGTCTCATCAGCTCTGAAAGGTGTCATTTTCACTCCCGCATCAAGGGTTGATAATCGTCTCACACCGACATATTGCACCACAGACAATAACCTGTCAACCAAAACAAGACCGTCGTTATTGAGACCCATTTCGCTCCGCAGCCCCCGCCTTTGCAGGTGGAGGTTGAAACCAACCGCCGCAAACAGCATTGACAACGGCCCCCAACTTAAAGATAGTGGTTTTACACCGACCGAGGACCGACAGGAGTTTTGGACAATGCGCCCATCAGAGCCGAAAAACGAGAAGGAATTTCTTCAAAGCTACGATTCCAGGCAATTTTCCGGCCCAATCTGCTCTGTGGATATGGCCATTTTCTCGGTGATTCAAGACCACCTGCATGTCCTTCTCATCAAGCGGGACATTTTTCCCAGCAAGGGCGACTGGGCCCTCCCCGGCGGCATTGTCGATATCGATACCGACGACTGTCTCGAAAGCACCGCGCTGCGCAAACTGCAGGGTCGAACCGGGGTGCGCCCCCCCTACCTCGAGCAGGTCGGTACGGTGGGAAACCGGTTTCGGGACCCTCGCCACTGGTCGATCAGTGTGGTCTATTTTGCCCTCATGAATGTGCGGGAGGTAGAGCTGAAAGCGGGGGAGGGGGCCAGCGAGGTTCGCTGGTGTGGGGTCGATGAGGTGGGCAAGGAGACGTCTCTGGCCTTCGACCACGAAAAACTTCTCAGCATGGCCGTCGATCGTCTGCGCAGCAAGGTACGCTACACCATGCTGCCGGCCTTTTTGCTCCCGGAGGAGTTCACCCTCAAGGAACTTGTCGATGCCTACCGGGCCATCCTCGGAGATGTCGAGCAGGCCATGATACGCAAACGGGCCCTGCGCGAAGGACTGGTGGAGGAAACCGGCAACCTGCGGCATGGCAGCAACCGCCCGGCCAAGCTCTACCGCGTCGCTGCGGCAACCAAAGACCACGTTTTTGAACGTATTATCGGCTCCTGAACCTTTCTTATCGGCACACTGAACACAAAAAAGCCCCGCTTTTGATAAAAGCGGGGCTTTTTTGTCCGGTGCATAACCGGTCCATTCTTTAGCAGGGATGAACGTTAGAGCTCCCTACCACGGCAGGCTTCATGTACTTTTTCATGATGTCTCTCCTCTTTGGTTGACTGGGCGAAGGTTCCGGCTGGCCCGAAGGCCAGCCGGTCCGGTAGATTACTTGTAAACTTCAAGTTCGCTTATCTGGTAGCCGCTGTTGCGGTCCTTCCTGCAGTAAACCCGCACTTCGCGAACCGTTCTCGAGGAGAAGGTGACGGTATCGGTTCCGCCGCGGCCATCCCTCTCCTGGCGGACCCGGCTCCAGCTTCCACCGTCCCTGCGGACCTCGACATCGTACTCCTCAGCGTAGTTGCCGGTCCATTTAATGACGACTTTGCTGACGCTCTGGTTCTGGCCGAGATCGATCCGCAGCCATTCGTCGTTGTCGCTTCGGGTCCACCAGCTGCTTCCGGTCGAGCCGTCGACAGCCTTAGAAGACGAGTAGCTGCTGCCTTCACTGTCCGAGGCGCTGGCCGACTTGTTCAGTGCCAGGTTACTGCTAACCACCGGAGGCGGAGTGCTGCCGCCATCGCCCGTTGCAGCGTCACGGCTGGTGCCGGGCAGGTCAGGGAACGCGGGAACCGAGTAGGTTCTGCCGTTGTGGCTGATCGACTTCCTGGTGAAGTTCAGGCTCGGGTCCTTCCACCTGCGTCCGCCCTCATCGCCCCTGTCTTCGCCGTTGGGGCTGACATTCTCGCGGACCTCTTCAGAACCGTTATCGGTGTACTTAGACCAGAAGATCGCGAACTTCCCTTTACCGGGCGCCGACCGGGTGTATCCCACCGGGCCGCCGGGCGAAGCATGGAAGGGGGCCTGGTTATGGCAGGCTGCGCAGGCGCCGTAATCCTGAATCGGCTGGGTGCTCTTGTCATGCTGGTACTCGCCGTGACATTCGCGGCAGGCCGCCTGCATGGGACGGTCCTGGGCTGAAGCCGGAACGGTATGGCAGTGAGCGCAATCCCCGTCGAGGGACCAAGAGGTGGTGTGGTGCGGGCTGGCCTGGTGACAGTTGGCGCAGACGCTCGGGTCGCTGACGCTCTGGTGACAGAAACCGCAGTCGCCACCGACACTGGTAAGCGGCGCAGCATGATGCAATGCGGGGATGTCGCCGGTATGACAGTCCTGGCATCCGCTGCCGTTAAGGGCAATGGTGCTGTGGCAGCTGTTGCAGTTGCCGTCGGTGTAGGCCTGCTGACCGTGATGGTTGCGGGGATTGCTGGTCCCCGGATCATGACAGGCGGCACAGACGATGCCTTCGATTCCGGTCCCCTGGTGACACTCGGCACAGAGGCCATCCATGAATTTCTGGGTGGCATGGTGGGTGGCCGGAGTCCCGGGAGCGGCGATGATGCCGTTATGACAGTTGGAGCAGTCGAGCCCGGAGGTGTCCACCCCGACATGGCAGAAGGCACAATCGCCGATAGAACCGTCAGGCATAAGCGTGGTGGCGGTATCGGTGGAATGGTGCATGGCCGGACCGCCGTCCTTGGTCTGGTTGGCGTGGCAGGCCGCGCAGTCGAGGCCGCCGGAGACCGTGTCGATCCCCTGGTGACAGCCGGCACAGTTGCCTGAGGTGGCGGTCCCGGTGGCATGGTGCACCTTCGGAATGGTCGAATCCGCAAAGACCGGGGCTCCGCTTGGAAGAGTCGTTACCCCGGTGTGGCAGGCTTCGCACTCAGCCGGGGCCGGTTTGGATATCAGGTAGGCGCCGCCGATAAATTCCATAGCATGGCAGTCGAGACAGCCGACACCGAAGTTGATTTCCGTTGCGGCGGCGTGGTGGACGCCGGGACCGCCAGTGTGGCAATCGTTACAGCCATTCACCGGGGTCACGCCGCTGTGGCAGTCGTTGCAGGCGCGGTTGGTGGCGTCGGCCACGGCATGGTGGGTACTTGCCGCAGTCTGGCCCTGCCCCCAATAAGCAGCGGTGTGACAGTTGGTGCAGTCCGAGATCACTGCGATGCCAGTATGGCAGGAAGCGCAGGCGAGATTCTTGGTGTCGGCTGCGGTATGGTGAGCAGAGCGGGTGTTGGCCCCGTGGCAGCTCTGACATCCCTCACCGGACTCTATGGTGGTATGGCAGGAGATGCAGTCGATATTCTGCGCGTTAGCCGCGGTATGGTGGGGAGTCCTGATGGTCCCCTGGTGGCAGGAAGCGCAATTGCCGAGGTCTCCGACCGCGATGTGACACTTGGCGCAGTCGCCACTCGTTGCGGTCTGGGTTTCATGGTGCTTGTTCTGCTGGGGGACGAAGGTATGACAGCTGGCACAATCGCCCGTGGTCACCACCCCTGTGTGGCAGAAGGTACACTGACCACTGGTGAAATAGGTTGTCTCGTGGTGGGAGGCCACCACATTGGTGCCATGACACTCGATGCAGTCGCTTGGCTGCAGCACTGTTCCGGTGGTGGTTATGGCCGCCCCGGCAACAGCTGGCAATAAAAACAGGACGAACAGCAGCAGCACAGACCACTGGCTGAATTGGCGTCGCTTCTGGACGCCCGAACCTTGGACCCTCATTGGCAATTCTCTCCCTCTTCTTCTTTTTGGGCTTGCCCGCCAATTTTTTCCGTTGGAAAACGTGGCAGTATCAACGAACAGGCAAACCGTATTTGATGAATCTAAAGTCGGCCCCCTTCAGGCACAACAAAAAATTTTTAAATTGAAATTTATACAACAAAGCCCTTGGCGTCACCGAAGGGCAGGCAGCAAAAAAACAAATAAATTTGCAAAACATGCGCCAAATGACGGGAACAGATCCCCCCTGCCATAACATCTTAAAAACATGTCAAAAAGGCTTAAAATCTTTTCTTTAGAACGTTTCCGCCTCAGCGCACCTGGCGTTTTGGCGCAACACCTCGCCGCCATTTGGCCGGACCCGTTTCGAGACGGGGTTCGACCAATCACTGCACGGATGGACGCATTTTCATCCCACCGGACTTTCTTTGCGGTATTTTGAATACCGTGATATCGGTGCCCTCAACCACCTGGTCCTCTGATACGGGGACCGGAACCGCCATCTGCCCGCCGTAAACCCCCATATACCCCCCTTCGGCAGGTGTCCCCCCGCCGTAGTTTTCCCTCACTCTCAAGTAAACCTGCCCCGGACGGGCCAGCCTCAGTGCATAGCGGCCGTCGCTATCGGTGCGCTGACTGACCGCAAGGGGACGTTGGCTCATCTCCGGGTCTCCGAAACCGAAGACCAGCAGCCCGGAAACCGGTTCTCCCCGGCGATCGAGCACCCGTCCCGTAACGGCCAGTCCGCCATCAACAGTCATCCCCTGGTAGCTCCAGGACAGGTTGCGCACCCCGACATCGACCTTTTCACCAGGACCGATATCGACCAGGAGCCCCTGGTCCAGCCGGTCCGGGGTCATGAAGACCAGGTCCCCCTCCCTCGGGGGCCCCATCGCAGGCCCCGGCGACTGGCGCACCACCGCACCGAGGTAGTATGACCCCGGCGGGACCTCGATCTGAAAGCCCCCTGAAGGCAGGAGCGGGGCGGCAG
>CALZIC010000204.1 GCA_945787285.1 uncultured Desulfuromonadales bacterium | reverse complement strand
CTTGGGGATCTGCTCGATGGATTTGCCCATGGCCTGGCCTAACTCCTGGGCGAACGCCCAGACCAGCAGGGGGATGTCCTCCCGCCGCTCGCGCAGAGGCGGGACCTCGATCGGTATGACGTTCAGGCGGTAATAGAGGTCTTCACGGAAGGCCCCCTCGGCCACCATCTGCGCCAGATCGCGGTGGGTGGCCGCAATGATACGCACGTCCACCTGAATGGTCTGGTTGCTGCCGAGGCGTTCAAAGAGCCCCTCCTGAAGAATCCGCAGCAATTTGATCTGCACATCCGGTGGCAGCTCCCCGATCTCGTCCAGAAACAGGGTCGAGTTGTGGGCGGCCTCGAAGCGCCCTTGCTGTTGGGTCAGAGCGCCGGTGTAAGCCCCCTTTTCGCGGCCGAACAGTTCCGCCTCGATCAGGGTCGGGGGAAGGGCGGCGCCATTGACGGTCACCATGGGCCTTTTTTCCCGGTGGCTGAGGCGATGGATCTTTCTGGCCAAAAGCTCCTTGCCGGTACCGGTTTCGCCCAGAATCAGGACTGTGGAGTCGGTCTGCGCGATTTTTTCCGCATCGCTGAGTATCGCCTTGAGGGCATCGCTTTCGCCGACGATCTCCTCGTGCCGGTGGTTGAGTTCTAAGTTCTGCCTCAGATGAATGTTTTCAGCCTGCAGTTGGTCTTTGAGTGCCCTGATCTCCCCAAAGGCATTTCCCATTTTCAGCCAGGCCCGCTCGCGCGCAAGGGCTCCGGCGAGGACCTGCCCCACCAGGCGTAGGCGGCTGAGCAGTTGCTCGGACCAGGATTGCTCGGCACGGATGGCGTCGAAACCGATGTTGCCAACTACGAACCCGTTCACCGAAATCGGAACAATGGCCGAAGATCGGATGCCGATGCTCTTCAGGTATTTCCACTCGTTCACAGCATTGGGCGGGATGACCTCTTCGGGGCGGGTGAAAACCAGCTCCTGTCCGCTGAGAATCCGGGCGCAGTACCAGGGAAGCTGCTCTCTTAAAACTGCGTCGAAAATCCATTCATCTACGACAATGCCATCGGCCCTCCACATATGGGTGGTGCTGAAGCCGGTCTGGTCGGTGGGAAATTGATTCAGAAAGCAGCGGTCCACCCCCATGAACTCACCAAGTGACCGCAAGCCGTTTTGGATCACCTCCTCAACCTCGGCGGCAGGCTGCTGAATCAGCGAAGCGGAGAGCCCTGCCATCAGCTTTTCGAAGGTGAGCGATTCTGTCAATTTCTGCTGGTCCTGGTGGCGTAGCAGTGCGTTGGCAAAGGTTTCTCCCACAAGGACGAGCCGCTGCAGGTAGGCTTCGCTCCACCACCGCTCTTTGCGGGTCGTATTCAGGGCCAGGTAGCCCTGCAGAGACTCCCCAACGTGGAACGGGACCCAGAGCACCGATTTGATCCCGATCTCTTCGCAGATTTTGCGTTCGCTGGTGGCCTGCTTCGGCCAGTCATCCAGGCTGTGGATGGGGAAGGCGGTGCGATCGGTCAACCGCTTTGAGAGCCAGGGGAAGGCCTGGTCGATAAACAGTCCTCGAAATCCGGGGTCGGCATCAAACGTCGGTCCCGCCCACTGGTGAGTGACCTGGTATGTTTTCCGCTCCCGGTCCAGAATCAACACCGTGGCGAGATCGCATTTGAGAAATTCGGAAATTCGCCCCAGGGCCTCTTCGATAGCCTCATCGATGCTGTCCGTCTCGACTTTGACAAATCCTGCAGAAATCTCCGCCAACAATTGTTCGAAGCGCAGCCGAATTCCGGAAATCTCAGGATGGGTCATCTTCATGGGGTGGCGCCTCCGTGATCAACAGTTCTATGTCGGCCCTTGGGCGGGGTGGTTTCAGGGAATCTTTGTGATGAAAGTTTACCCGCTGAACAGGCTGGCGCAACGAGGAGCCCCTTTAACGGCCCTAAGGAGGCGCCAAGGTAAGGGCCTCTCGTGGCTTTTAAAAAGAAGAGAACTAAAATGGAGGTCACCGCTATTTAATCTGGATTTATGTGATAAACAGAGAAGGGAGACGGACGATCAATGTCGTCGCAAATTCAGGTTTCTTGGTGATTTTTTGAGCCCTTAGGCAGGTCAATGACTTGCGCTATTTGCCGGCAAGGTCTCGCGGATCCGGGTTAAATGGATTGGAGCCAGCATGGACCAAATGCGTTGGGTAAACTATTTGCTGATCGTCATAGTTCTCGCTGGTTGTGCCGCCCTGGCCAGGGTTCGCCTGGACGACCAATACGGCCGTGCCCAGCCCCGAGACCGTCTGCAAAAAAGTTCCGATGCGGTGGCCTTTGACTACCGGCGTGATGTCAAGCCTGTAATCGAAAGCCGCTGCGTGGTGTGTCATGGCTGCTACGATGCCCCCTGTCAGGTGCGGATGGGCGCATTTGAAGGCATCGATCGCGGTGCAAATAAACAAAAGGTCTATGATGGCGCCCGTTTGCTGGCAGCCAACCTGACCCGCTTGTTTGAGGATGCCCATTCGGTTGAAGAATGGCGGCAGAAGGGGTTCTACCCCGTATTGAACGAGCGAGATCAGACCTCTGAAGCCAATATCAACGGCGGGGTTATGGCCCGAATGCTCATGTTGAAAGGCGAGCACGGCTTGCCTGAGGTTGATCGCCTGCCGGACAGTTTTGATTTTTCGCTGGATCGCCGCCAGCAATGCCCCGATATCGAGGGGTTTGATTCCTTTGCTCGCAAGTATCCGCTGTGGGGCATGCCCTACGGACTGCCCGGCTTGTCGGATCAAGAGTACGCCACTTTGCTGGGCTGGATGAGCGAAGGCGCCTCCTATTCCGAGCCTTCACCGCTTGCCGCCGACATCACGAGGCGCATCGTTGAATGGGAAGCCTTTCTGAACGGAGACTCTCCGAAGCAGCAGCTGATGAGCCGCTATATCTATGAGCATTTGTTTGTGGGGAATCTCTTTTTTAATGATGTGCCAGCGCGCCAGCTCTTCCGCCTGGTGCGCTCCCGTACCCCATCAGGCGAACCGATCGATGAGATTGCCACCCGGCGACCTTATGATGATCCAGAAGTAGAGCGGGTCTATTACCGGTTGCGGCCGGTTCGCAGCACGATCATACTGAAGACCCACATGCCCTACGCGTTGAACCCGGCAAGGATGGCGCGTTACCGGGAGTTGTTTCTGGAGACAGAATACGGCGTAGAGGCTCTGCCTTCTTATGAGGCCCCGGTGGCCTCGAATCCCTTCGTGGCCTTTAAAGAAATACCGGTCGAGTCACGCTACAAATTCATGCTCGATGAGGCCCAGTTTACGATTATGGGATTTATCAAGGGGCCGGTCTGCCGGGGGCAGGTGGCGTTGAACGTCATCGAGGATCATTTCTGGGTGGTGTTTCTGGATCCCGACGAAGAGCTGCTGAAACAAGATGGGCATTTCCTCTCCAGGGAAAGTAACAACTTGAGGCTGCCCTCCGAGGCGGCGAGCGATGCCCCGCCTCTGATCACCTGGGTCAAGTACTCCAACCTGCAAAAGAACTATCTCAAGGCCAAGGGCGAGTTGATGGAAACGCTATTCCCCGAGGCGAGAGATGTTTCATTGAACCTGATTTGGGATGGCGACGGATTGAATACCAATGCGGCGCTGACCGTATTTAGACATTTTGACAGTGCTTCGGTCGTAAAAGGATTTGTCGGCGCCGACCCCAAGACCGCCTGGGTTATCGGCTATCCCCTGCTTGAGCGCATCCACTATCTGCTAGTTGCAGGTTTTGATGTTTTCGGCAACGCGGGGCACCAGTTAAACTCGCGCTTGTATATGGACTTCCTGCGCATGGAAGGCGAGTTCAATTTCCTGACCTTTCTGCCCAAAGAGATCCGTGAGCAAGAGCGGGACTATTGGTACCGCGGCGCCAGCCAGAATGTGAAAGACTATATCTACGGCCGCCGCATCGATTTTGACCAGCAAACAGGCGTTTCTTATCAAACCGACGATCCCAAGGCTGAGTTGTTCGCCCTGCTTCGCCAGCGCCTTGGTTCCGCGCTGGACGGCTCTCGTGACATTGCGCAGGGTGAAGATTCCTTCGTGGCCGGGCAACTGCAACGATTAGCCGCCATAAGGGGCGCGACCCTTTCCCCGTTGCCACAGGCGGCTATCTTAACCGTCACCGATACCGATGGCGGCAGCGACGAATTCTTTACCCTCATTCACAACAATGGCATCAGCAACGTCGCCCACCTGTTTTCCGAGGAGCAAAGGCTCTTACCTGCCGAAGATACCTTGACCGTAGCCCGTGGTTTCGTCACGGCTTATCCAAATGCCTTCTTTCGCGTCAACAAGCAGGACTTGCCGGAGCTGGTGGCGACCATCGCCGCGCTCAAGACCGAGGACGATTATTCGGCCCTTCTGACTCGCTTCGGTATTCGCCGCACTAATCCGGACTTTTGGCAGCACAGCGACGACCTGCATGCAGGTTATAGAAGAATCGCGCCGATAGAAGCGGGGCTATTTGACTATAACCGCCTGGAAAACCGATAAGCCGGGGGTGGCGAAAGCGTTTGAGGCTTTTTTGCTTTTGCCAGAGGGGGCCCGAATCACTCAGCGCAAGGCAAGTCCTCCGGTGGGGGAAACGGGTTTGTGTGGCATCCCGCGCAGTCCCTGAAGGGGGCGAATTCGGATCTGCCTGTTTCGGGATTAAGCACCAGGGTATGGCAGGTCAGACAATCATAAAGTCCTCCTCCCACGTCGGGATTTGGCGCCGAGGTCGGCTCAGACAGGGGAGTGTCCACGAGGAAATGGTGCCGGTTGACGTTTGTCCTTGGATCATCACCTGATAACGCCCCTGTCTCGGTATTGATATGGCAGAGCCGGCAATCCTCCTCGGTGTTGCGCTGCTGGCAGCTCAGGCTGTCGTGCTGCAGGTGGAACCCTCTGGCCACCTCGGCGATGAAGGTCTGGTAGGTCGGGTTTGTCTCGAGCTCTTCGGTTCTTCCAACCCTTTCGTTAAAATCGGCGGGGGCAAGTTCGAGCGGGTCGCCGTGACAGGAGACGCAGCCCACGGGGTTGGCCGCAGGGTCGATGCCGTGACAGAATGTGCAGGCCGGGCCCACGCCGCCGGCCAGGGTCGCTCCATGACACAGGGTGCAGGCTCCGCGCAGATTGCCGGCGTTGTAATGGCTGATCAGATACTCCTGCTCTGCGCCAGCACTATCGATGAACCGGATACGTTCGCCGTACCAGTGCCTGAGGTCCTGCTTGCTCGGGTCATTGGGATCAAACACGGGGTGGGCGGCACCGACGTTGTGGCCGTTTTCAAAGCCGTTATTGTCATGGCACCCCAGGGCACTCTCGCAGCCCGCTTCGAGGCGGGAGTCGGGCCCGGTGAAGACGTTGAAGCGCGGATTGCTGCCAG
>CALZIC010000203.1 GCA_945787285.1 uncultured Desulfuromonadales bacterium | reverse complement strand
TTCGACGCCGAGGACGTTTTCGGCCGGAACTTCGCAGTTCTCGAAGACCAGCTCGCAGGTATTGGAGCCGCGCATCCCCATCTTGTCGAGCTTCTGGGCGGTGGAGAACCCCTTGAAGCCCTTTTCGATGATGAAGGCGGTAATGCCTTTGGGGCCGGCATAGAAATCGGTCTTGGCGTAGACCACCAGCGTGTCGGCGTCGGGACCGTTGGTGATCCACATCTTGTTGCCGTTAAGAATGTAGCGATCCCCCTTGAGATCGGCGCGCAGCTGCATACTTACCACGTCCGAACCGGCACCGGGCTCACTCATGGCCAGGGCCCCGACGTGCTCGCCGCTGATCAGCTTGGGCAGGTACTTGCTCTTCTGCTCCTCGTTGCCGTTGCGGTGAATCTGGTTGACGCAGAGGTTGGAGTGGGCCCCGTAGGAGAGCGCCACCGAAGCCGAAGCGCGGCTGAGTTCCTCCATGGCGATGACGTGCTCGAGATAGCCCATTCCAGCCCCGCCGTACTCATCGGGAATGGTGATGCCGAGCAGCCCCAGGTCCCCCATCTTGCGCCACATGTCGGCGGGGAATTCATTGTCCCGGTCGATGTCGGCGGCACGGGGAGCGAGTTCTTCTCTTGCGAAATCGGCGATAGTGTCACGCAGCAGGTTGGCGGTTTCACCAAGGTCGAAATTGAGGGTCGGATAGCTGGCCATGATATTGATCTCCTTTCGGGTGGTTGTTTACTCGTTTAAATTGCAACGCAAATGCCAAACAATGTTTTACGATTTTTTTTAAAACAATAAACAACCCAAACACCCGTTCTGACTGACTAAAAATATTGAAAACAAATACCACGCGGGCTTTCCGACGCAGGATTGGACGGTCGTTTTTTGTTTATGGATATAAACATGTTCTGAAGCCACGATGACAAAAAGGCCGTACAGACGCCACTCACCGGGGATGTATATGGTCGGATAATTTATTTGGACGGAGACAGGGAAGAGAGGGGGATACTTGATCAGACCGAAAGTAAGCAACCACTGGCGGAAACTTCATTCTCTGCCCATCCCCGAAACCCTTCTTGAAGAACCCCTGGACCTTGCTACACTCTCGATAACCGAACCGAGGGGTCTCCATCCCCTACCAATGAAATGGCAGAAGAACGCATGGACAAGAGGGCAATGCAGTGAATCTGGTCGATATCCTTATTCAAACAATTGGTGGATTGGGTCTGTTCATTTTAGGCATGAGAATGATGACCGACGGACTGCAACTGTCTGCCGGAACCCGAATTAAAAATACCCTGGGGGCCCTTTCGTCCAACAGAGTCATCGGCTTTACCACCGGAACCGTTATCACCGCCCTGATTCAATCGTCTTCAGCAACCACGGTAATTTTAATCGGCTTCGTAAGTGCCGGGTTATTAACATTACAGCAGGCAGTCGGGGTCATATTAGGCGCCAACGTCGGAACGACGGTGACCTCGCAGCTGATCGCCTTCAAGCTTTCCAGTGCGGCATTGCCGGCCATTTCCATCGGAGTGGCCATAAAGTTTTTTTCCAAACAAAAGAAATACAAATATCTGGGCGACATCGTCTTAGGGTTTGGCCTGCTTTTTTTTGGCATGAGCGTCATGAAACAGGGCCTGGCACCGATCAAAAGCGACCCTTCCTTTATTTCCTTCTTCACCATGTTTGAACCCGGCAATACTGGCGGACTGTTGCTCTGCGTGGCGACAGGCGCCGTTCTGACCATCATGGTTCAATCATCATCGGCTACGGTCGGCCTGACCATGACCTTGGCGACCCAGGGGCTGTTATCTTTTCCCGGGGCCATGGCCCTGGTTCTGGGGGAAAATATCGGAACCACGATTACGGCTGAACTGGCCACCATTGGGGCTTCCAACATCAACGCTCATCGAGCGGCACGGGCCCACACCATGTTCAATGTAATCGGTGTCGGGATCATCCTTATCGCCTTCCCCTACTTTGTCGACCTGGTCGAGGGCATCACCCTATGGCTGGGTGGTGGAGAAGTCACCCAGCAGGTGAACGGCGAACTGGTTAACGTCTCCCGCTATATCGCCAACGGTCACACGATCTTCAATATGGCCAATGCGATTATTTTCCTGATCTTTCTCCCAAGCCTTATCCGGGTGGCGATCAAGCTGTCGCCGAAGCGGGAGGATGCCGCGGACATCTGCCGGCTGCCGAATTTCGACAGCATGTTCGAAGATACACCCATCGCCGCCCTGGCCCAGGTCCGGAGTGAAATCGTCCGGATGGCGGAATCGGCGATGCTGACCCTGAAAAACACGGTGGAATGCATCGAAAACAGAGACTGCCGACAACTAAGCGAATGGAACCGCTATGAACAACACCTGGATATGATGAAAAAAGAAATCACCTCGTATCTGATCACCGTGTACCAGGGGGGCGTGAATGAGAACGAGGCGAAGGAAATTTCAAATTTGATGATCATGACCAACAACCTCGAAAAGATTGGCGATTCAGTCGAGAATATCGCCAAACGGACCGAGGTGGTGAGCGCTAACCAGGTAACGCTTTCGGATAAGGCCATTGCCAATGTGGTTAAAATCTCAGACCAGGCCATAGCCTTTCTTCATCTGGTTACCCAACAAATCGGCAGCCGGACCGATACCTTTATGGAGCAGGCCGAAATCATGGAGGACAACATCGATTCAATGCGAGATGAGATGCGGCAGGCGCATATTGAAGATCTCCGCTCCGGGGCCTGCGCGATTGAGCCGGGCCTGATCTTTATCGATATGTTGGCAAATTTCGAAAAAATTGGTGACTACTGTTTCAACATTGCAGAGGCCTTGACCGGCAGAAAATGATCCACCGAAGGGCACCACCAATCATTGACCACCCCACAGGCCCCACACTTTGAGCGGGAGAACCTGCGCGGTTAGCCCCATCAACAACCCGACCCTTTCTGGAGACGGCCGTCCTTGCGCCATCCCGGCACCAGCATCGCACAAACGACAAAGGCCCCCTTTCCAGGGGGCCTTTGTCGCTGAGACTTTCAGCAGAATGGCATCAGTGGGCGAAGGCGCTGACCTTGCCCGGTTCCTCGTAGACCACGCCGGGCAAGTTGTGCAGCTTGCGCATGATGGCGTCGGTCCGGTCGAGAGTTTCCTTGCTCACCTTCTCGGCCATCATGTTGTCGTTTAGGGGTTTGAAAAAATTGACTTCAACCCGTGTTGTTTCAGTTGCCATAATCTGCGCCCTCCATGTGGGGATGATCGAAATTCCGACCTCTCGTAACTGCCTGCCCACCTCTCTGCACTCTTTTCCATGTCAGGTCATAAGCGCCTTGATTCAATATGCGTAGGGTGAGCTCTGCCCGCCATGCATTTAAAAGCCTTCCAAAATCCGGCGGGTGGAGCCCACCCCACCAGGTCAACATCACCGCCCCGTATAGTTGCCCGGGCGCTTTTCCAACAAAGCGCTGACCGCCTCCAGGTGGTCCTCGGTGTGGTGAGCCATCCCCTGAAAGGTGGCGCAGAGGTCGAGAAAATCTGGGAGCTCCATGCGCTGCGCCGCCTTGAGCAGGCGCTTGGTAAGGCGCACAGCCTGGGGCGGCTGGGCAGCGATCTGCTCCGCCAGCTCCCTGGCCCGGGGCAGCAGAGCCTCGGGCTCGACCACCTCGAGCAGCAGGCCGATCTCCCTGGCCTCTTGGGCCTTCACCAGGCGGCCGGTCAGGGTCAGCTCGGCCGCCCGCTGGTAGCCGACCAGGCGCTGCAGGAACCAGGCGCCGCCGTCGCCGGGGATGATCCCGAGGTTGAGAAAGGTCTCCCCCAGCAGGGCCTCGGTGGAACCGAGGCGCAGATCGCACATGCAGGCCAGGTCGAGGCCGGCGCCGATGGCGGGGCCGTTGACCGCGGCGATAAGCGGGATCTCGGAGCGCTGCAGGGCCAGGGGGATGCGCTGAATACCGCGCCGGTACTGGTCCTGGATCTCCATGACGCTGCCGGCGAAAATCCCCTGTCGCTCCTTCATCTCCTTGACGTTGCCGCCGGAGCAGAAGGCCTTCCCCTCCCCGGTCAGGATCAGCACCGAGACCTCAGGGGCGGAGCTGGCCCACTCGACAGCGGCGACGATATCATCAGTCAACGCCGTACCGGTCAGGGCGTTGCGGACATCGTCGCGCCTAAAGGTCAGCACTCCGACGCCGTTTTCCACCTCCAGAGAGGCGTCGGTCAGTTGGGGCCGCGGGGTCATCACCCCGCCCTGCTCATTCTTCATACCGCCGGACATGGGACACCTCCCTGATACGGTTCGCCGCTTTCGCGGCCGTCTTCGTTACCCCAGATATCCTGCACCTGCGCAGCGCTCAACTCGCGCATGGGGCGACGGGGCGCAGGGGGCATGCCGTCGATCCAGGCGGCAAAGAGAACGTCGGCAAAGGGCTCGTCCCCGCCCTGGGGCTGCACCAGCTGGCGCTCCTGCATGTGAGGATGGGAGGCGACCTCGCCATATTCCAGCACCGCCTCGAAGCAACAGTCGACAGGCGCCAGCAGCGCCTCCCATTCGGCCCGGCTGCGCGAGGCGAAGAGTGCCTGCAGGGCGCCGATCAACTCGTCCTGGGGCATCGGCATATGCTGGAGATCGATCCATTCGGGCCTTTCTACCGCTTCGCAGAAGGCCCGCCAGAACTTCTCCTCGATCGCGGCCAGGGCGACAAAGCGCCCATCCCCCGTGCGGTAGATCTGGTAGCAGGCGGCCCCTCCGGTAAGCAGGCCCTGCCCCCGGCGCAGCTGCGCCTGCGGGCGGCGGGCCGTGGTCAGGCCGATGGACTGCCAGGAGAGGGCCGACTCGAAGAGGCTCACGTCAAGAAAAGAGCCGCTCCCCGTGCGCTGGCGGCGCAGCAGGGCGCCGAGAATAGCGATGGCCGCCTGCATTGCGCCTGCATGATCGGCTACCGGGGGAAAGGGCATCACCGGCGTCTCGGCGGTGCCGGTGACGCTCAGGGCCCCGGTCATGGCCAGGTAGGTTAGGTCGTGGCCGGCGCGAAGCCGGTAGGGACCGCTCTGGCCGAACCCTGAGAGGGCGCAATGGACCAGCCGCGGGTTGAGCCGACGCAGGCGCTCGCGGCCGAAGCCGAGGCGCTCCATTACTCCGGGGCGGAACGATTCGAGCAGCACGTCGGCCCGCTCCAGCATCCGGGTCGCCTGCGGGGGGCTCGACCTTGACCACCTCGGCTCCCAGGTCGCTAAGGAGCTGGGTGGCAAAGGGCCCGGGGATGTACTGGCTGAGATCGAGTACGCGCACCCCCTTGAGACATTGATCCAGCATGGAGACTCTCCTTTTTCAGACCGCCATTTTCCTGCGGTACTCTTCCACCAACAGGGTTCCCTCGGTGGCCCTCTCGACCTCCTCCACGGAAACCCCCGGGGCGATTTCCAGAAGCACCAGCCCCTCGGGAGTGACGTCCATCACCGCCAGGTCGGTGATGATACGGTTGACCACCCCCTGGCCGGTCAGCGGCAGGGTGCACTCCTTGAGGACTTTCGACTCCCCCTTCTTGTTGCAGTGCTCCATGATGACCACCACCTTCTTGGCGCCATGCACCAGGTCCATGGCCCCGCCCATCCCCTTGATCATCTTGCCGGGGATCATCCAGTTGGCCAGATCACCTCTTTCGGAGACCTCCATGGCGCCGAGGATGGCGATGTCGATGTGGCCGCCGCGAATCATGGCGAAGGACTCGGCGCTGCTGAAAAGGCTGGCGCCGGGGACCATGGTGACGGTTTCCTTGCCGGCGTTGATCAGGTCGGGGTCGACCTGGTCCTCGGTCGGATAGGGGCCGATGCCGAGCAGGCCGTTTTCCGACTGCAGAAAGACCTGCTTG
>CALZIC010000202.1:5478-6402 GCA_945787285.1 uncultured Desulfuromonadales bacterium | reverse complement strand
ATATGGAGCCTCTGGGGTGTTTTCGAGGTTCACTAGAAGACCGGGTCGAGTATTAAACCAACGGGAAAATACGTAGTACTCAGGCGGTGGAGGGTTTTCCTCTATGCCTCAGTGTCTCAGTGGTTAAAGCCTCTGACAATTTGGAGAACCCATGATTCCCCTGCGCAAGAACATCGCTGAAATGGCCGGTTATGTCCCAGGTTTTCAGCCTCGCGACGAGTCGGCCTGGATCAAGCTCAACACCAACGAGAACCCCTATCCCCCTTCGCCGAAGGTGGTGGAGGCCATCCTGGCCGAACTCGGTTCGGGTGGCGAAGACCTGCGCAAGTATCCTGATGCGGGCAGTCACCTGGGGCGGCAGGAGGCGGCGAAGCTGTACGGGTTCGATCCCTCCTGGGTGATCATGGCCAACGGCTCCGACGAGGTGCTCAACAACCTGATCCGCGCCTTTGCCGGGGAAGGGGAGGAGATCGCCTTTGTCCACCCTTCCTATAGCTATTACTCCACCCTGGCCGAAATTCAGGGGGCGCGGGTGCGGACTTTCGGTCTCACCGACCAGTGGCAGCTCGAAGGGTTCCCCGAGCGCTACGACGGCAAGCTCTTTTTCCTGGTCAATCCCAACGCCCCCCTGGGCTTTACCTACCCGATGGACTTCATCGAGGATCTGGCCCGGCGCTGCAGCGGCATGCTGGTGGTCGACGAGGCCTACGCCGATTTTGCCGACGAAAACGCCCTTGAGCTGGTCAAAAAGCACCAAAACGTGGTGGTGACCCGCACCTTTTCCAAAAGCTATTCCCTGGCCGGCATGCGACTCGGACTGGCGGTGGCACGCCCCGAGGTGATCGCCGCACTCGACAAGATCCGCGACCATTACAACCTCGACCGCCTGGCCCAGAGCGCCTGCGTTGCCGCGCTGGCCGACCA
>CALZIC010000202.1:0-5435 GCA_945787285.1 uncultured Desulfuromonadales bacterium | reverse complement strand
ATCTGGTTCACCGGCGAGTTGCGGGTGCTCGATTACGGGGTGATTCCGTCACGGGCCAACTTCGTCTTCACCACTCCCCCCGACCGCAACGGCAAGCGGGTCTACGACGCCCTCTTCGAGCGCAACATCCTGGTCCGCCACTTCTCCGACCCCCTGCTCTGCGAGGGACTGCGCATCTCCATCGGCACCCGCGAGGAGATGGAACGGGTCGTCGAAGCGCTGCGGGAAATCGGGTGAAGACGGTGATCAGTGATGAGTAATTGGTAAAAACTGTGACTTTGCTTTTGGCTTTTACCCATCACCCATTACTCGTCACTCTTCACTGGTTTTTATGAGACCTTTCGATCCTTCCGCAATCGCTCCGCTGCTGCTGGCCTGGTATGCAAAGGCGGGGCGCGACCTGCCCTGGCGGCATACCCGCGATCCCTACCGCATCTGGCTTTCCGAGATCATGCTGCAGCAGACCGGGGTCGATACGGTGATCCCCTATTACCAACGCTTTCTCGAGCATTTTCCCACAGTGGATAAACTGGCGGCCGCTTGTATCGACGAGGTCATCGCCCTGTGGGCCGGACTCGGCTACTACTCGCGGGCCCGCAACCTGCACGCCGCGGCGCGCGCGGTGGTCGAGGGCCAGGGGGGGGCATTTCCGGAGACACTCGAAGGGCTGCAGGCGCTGCCGGGGGTGGGGCGGTCGACCGCCGGGGCCATTGTGTCGATCGCATTTGATCGCAAGGGGCCGATTCTCGACGGCAATGTGCGCCGGGTGCTGTGCCGCCTGATCGCCCTGCAGGACGATCCCCGCAGCGCCCGGTCCGAACGCCTGCTCTGGGAGTGGGCCGAAGCGATGACCCCGGCAGGCCGCCCCCACGACTACGCCCAGGCGATCATGGACCTGGGGGCGACGGTCTGCATCCCGCGCCGACCCCTCTGCCCCGATTGCCCGCTGGCCTTGTTGTGCCGCGGCAGGGCGCTGGGTCTCGAGAGGGAACTGCCGGCGCGGCGGGTTAAAAAGGTTGTTCCTCAGAGGGAGCAGATCGCGCTGCTGATTCGCCGCGGCGACGCCTTTGTGGTTCGCAAGCGTCCGCTGCAGGGGATGCTCGGCGGATTGTGGGAGTTTCCGACGGCCGAGCTCGGCGAGGGGGAGAGCGAACAGGGTGCGGTCAATAGGCTTCAGGGGGATATTGGCCTCAGCGGCCGGCCGAGGCCTGTTGGAGAGGTGCGCCATGTCTACAGCCACTTCCGGCTGCTTTTGCACGTCTACCTGATCGACTTTCAGGGGGCTATGCTGATTGCCGAAGGGGAGCAGAGCCGCTGGGCTGGTGTCGGGGAGCTTCAGGGGCTGCCGCTGCACGGGGCGCACAAAAAAATTCTGCCCCTCCTTGCCAGTACCGTATGAATCTGCGATGATAGGCTCTTTTACCTGAATCGGTGAGTTCTGGCTGGGCTATGTCTTTTTCCACCCTGACCTCACGGCTCCAGGTATTGCTTATCTTTCGGCAGGAGAGCCACATGCCCGACACCCCGATTTTAACCGACAGCCTTTCGATAGCGCAGTTTGCCGAGGAGCTTGGCAGGGAGACGGTCATTGCCGTCGATCTCGAAGCTGACTCGATGCACTGCTATCAGGAGAAGGTCTGTCTGCTGCAGTTTTCCACCCCATCCCGGACTCTTCTGGTCGATCCCCTCGCCGAAGGCGACCTCGCCCCCCTGGGTAAGATTTTGGCCGACCCGGCTATCCGCAAGATCTTTCATGCCGCCGATTATGATATCCGCTGCCTGGCCAGGGACTTCGGCTTCGAGGTGCGGGGGCTTTTCGATACCATGATCGTCAGCCAGTTTCTCGGTGAAGAGAAGGTCGGCCTGGCCGATGTACTCGGAAAGTACTTCGGTGTCGCCCTCGACAAGCAGTACCAGCGCGCCGATTGGTCGATCAGGCCCTTAACCGACGGCATGATCCGCTATGCCGCCGAGGACACCCGTCATCTGCACCGCCTGGTGGTGCTGCTGGAGCAGAAGCTGGTCGAAAAAGGGCGCGTTTCCTGGGTGGAAGAAGAGTTCTCGATTCTCGAGCAGGCCCGCTTCGCCGATACTGAGGGGCCTTTGTTTCTGCGCACCAAGGGGGCCGGTCCCCTCGACCGCAGGCAGCTGGCGACTCTTGAAGAGCTGCTGCAGTGGCGCGACAAAGAAGCGCGGCGGCGCGACTGCCCGCCCTTCAAGGTGGTGGGCAACAAGGGACTGATCGAAGTGGCCCGCAACGCGCCGCGCAGCCTCAAGGGGCTGGTGGCGGTGGAGGGCATTTTTCCGCGGCTGGTCGATCGCTACGGCAAAAAGATGCTCGAGGCGGTGCATACCGCGCTCGAGCTGCCGGCCGACCAGCTTCCAAGCTACCCCCGGACCCCCCGGCGGGATAAGGACCCGAACGCCGACCGGCTGCTGACCCTGCTCAAGGGGTGGCGCAGGCAGGTCGCTGCGGAACTTGCCATCGACCCGGGGGTGCTGATCAACAATGCCCTGCTCGAGGCCGTTTCCCGCAAAGCGCCCGATTCCAGCGCCCAGCTCGAAGATCTCCCGTTGATGAAAAACTGGCAGCGCCAGGTCCTCGGCGAGGGGATTATCCAGGCCATCCGCTGACGGTTGTCAGCTGAGGTGCGCAGCGTGAGGGGTGAGGCGAAATTCACCAAACACGACGCTTTACGCTTTTTCTCCTCCCTCCTTACGCCTTACGCCTCACGTTTAGTCTTTCCCGGTATCCCCGGCTCGGTCATGGGCCGGGGGTCGAGTATCCGCTTCAGTTGTTCCGCCTCCAGAACCCCCTCCTCCCCGGCGACCTGCCGCACTGTTTTTCCCGTTTCCCAGGCTTTTTTGGCAATCGATGCCGCCTTGTCGTACCCGATAGCGGGGGCCAGCGCCGTGGCCATGGCCAGGCTTTGCTCGACCAGCGACTCGCAGCGATCGCGATCGGCCTCGAGTCCCTGCAGGCACCTGAGATTGAACTGGGTGACGGCCCGGCCCAGCAGCTCGACCGATTGCAGAATGTTGTGGGCCAAAAGCGGCATCATCACGTTGAGCTCGAAATTGCCGGCCAGCCCGCCGAGGGTGACGGCGGCATCGTTGCCGATAACCTGCGCGCAGACCTGGATCAGCGACTCGGTCATCACCGGGTTGACCTTGCCGGGCATGATCGAACTGCCGGGCTGAACCGGCGGCAGAATCAGTTCGCCGAGTCCGCAGCGGGGGCCGCTGCCGAGCAGGCGGATGTCGTTGGCAATTTTGAACAGGGCGACGGCACACCCCTTAAGAGCGGCGCTGGCGGCCACCGCGCCGTCCCGGGCCCCCTGGGCTTCGAAATGATTGGTCGCTTCGCGGAAGGGGAGGCCGGTGACCTCGGCGATCCCCTCGATCACCTTTGCCGCAAAGGCCGGATCGGTGTTGATGCCGGTGCCGACGGCCGTTCCCCCCAGGGGAAGTTCGTAGAGGTCTTCCAGTGCCGCCTCTAGGCGGCGAATCGCCTGAGACACCTGGCGGGCGTAGCCGGAAAATACCTGGCCGAGGCGCACCGGGGTGGCGTCCTGCAGGTGGGTGCGGCCGATCTTGATGATGTCGTCGAAGGCCAGCGCCTTCTCGCCGAAACCTTCCTGAATCGCGAACAGGGCGGGGACCAGGGTGTGGCGGATCTCCACGGCTGCGGAGACATGCATGGCCGTCGGGATGACATCGTTGCTCGACTGGCCGAGGTTGACATGGTCGTTGGGGTGGACGGGGCGCCCCCCTGCGGCCTGGCCGAGGAGCCCGGCGGCGCGGTTGGCGATCACCTCGTTGGCGTTCATGTTGGTGCTGGTGCCGGAGCCGGTCTGGAAGATGTCGACCACGAAATGCTCATCGAGGGCGCCGGTAATTACCTCTTCGGACGCCTCCATGATGGCCATGGCCCGCTCGCGGTGGATCAGGCCCAGCTCGAGGTTGGTCCGTGCCGCCCCCTGCTTGATCATGCCGAGGGCGCGAATGAACGGGCGCGGGAAGCCCATCCCCGAAATGGGGAAATTCTCGACCGCTCGGGCGGTCTGGGCCCCGTAGAGGGCTTCGGCCGGGACGGTCATCTCTCCCATAGAATCACGTTCTTTTCGGGTTTCGCACATGGTCTCTCCCTTTCTCCGTCAATAAACGGCAGTCGGTTGTATTTGTTGGAAAAATAGACGAAAAAAACAACATGCTACAGCCGCCTGGTAAGGCAGGTTGTAGGGAAATTTCAACCAGGCTAATTTTTGAAGAGGTATTTTTATTGTCGCTAATCGCATTTCGATAAGGTAGAATTCCCGCCATGAGTACGCTGGCTTTCTCCCTGATAATCTTTTCTGCCCTGATGCATGCCCTGTGGAACCTGCTGGTCAAACGCAGCCAGGACAAGACCGCCTTTATCTGGTGGATGTTCTGTTTCTCAGGAACCCTGTTCAACCTGCTGCTTCCCTTTTACCCCGAACCATTTCCCCCCCTGTCCTGGCGAATTCTTTTTCTGGGGCTGGCCGGCGCCGCCTGTTTTGTAGGATATCACCTATTTACCGGATGTGCCTACCGGAAAGGGGAGCTGTCGATAACCTATCCCCTGGCCCAGACCTCGATGATTTATGTCCCTCTGTGGGGGGTGGCCCTGCTCGGAGAGCACCTTTCTCTGCACGGAACCGGGGGGATCATGTTGATCGTCTTCGGGGCCTACTGCGTCCAGTTGAGACGCCTTTCCCTCTCCGAAGTGCTGCGCCCTTTCCGTAATATGGCCGATCCCTCGGTCAAGGCCGCCCTGGCCGCCGGGTTTGTCTACTCGGTGGGGGCGATCATCGACAAGACCGGGGTTACCGAATATCACCCCCTGTATTTTACCTACCTGCTGGTGATGTTCATGTTTCTTTTCATGTCCGCCAACCTGCTGCGCCCGGCCCACCGTGGCCGAATTCGCCAGGAGTGGCGCCAGAGCAAGCTGCTGGTGCTCGCTTCCGGCCCGATCATGATGGGTTCCTTTCTTTCTTTCCGATACGGCCTCAAGCTGGCACCGGTCAGCTACGCGGTGCCGGTTCGTCAGGTAAGCCTGCTGATCGCCGTGCTGATCGGGGTCTTTTTCCTCGGTGAAACCTGCGGCCGCATCAAATCGATGGCCACCATACTGATCCTGGCCGGCGTTCTGCTGGTCCGCAACGGCTGAACTTTCCTTTTCCGTCCGACACTTTCCGCGGATAAATCTTTTGGATCCCACCGGACTCTGCGGGTATGATGAACGGGTGCCGGCCCGGTGCCCTGTTCCTGGCCGATTGCTGTTTCCTCCTTCTGTGATTGGGAGTCCCTGTGATGAAGAATCTGGCAAATTTCTTTTTCGAAGTCGGCATGCTCAAAAGAACCCCCCGCACCGGGTTTCAGTTTCTCGGCAGCGGGGCCGAGTCGGTGGC
>CALZIC010000201.1 GCA_945787285.1 uncultured Desulfuromonadales bacterium | reverse complement strand
GCAGGGGTATTACTTCTCGCGCCCGGTTCCGGTCGAAGAATTCTGCAAGCTTCTGCGCTCTCTGTAGAGCGAGTGTCCCGTTGGGTTAATCGTGTCAGTTAATTCTGAGTCATTTTGGTTGCTGTCAAGGCGTCGCCGACGCAGACCTAGCCTTGCGCTAAGTCAAGAAGGCGCAACGAAGACAGCGGCCAAAAGGGTCGGAATTCGAGGTCACGATTAACCGCACGGGACACTAGGGCCACCAGGCTCCGCCTAACCGATTGACAATCCCCCTTAAATTAGTGTTTTATAGGAACAGGTTTTTTTGTTCCGCTACATACGATCGACCCGTGTCGTCACAGGGGGGAGTTTGAACCGCTTTATCGCCCGTCAACCGATATTCAACACCGATCTCGATATCTTCGGCTACGAGCTGCTGTTCCGGAGCAGCCTGGAGAATTGTTTCGATGGCAGCAACCAGGATGTGGCCTCGTCCTGCGTCATCGCCAACAGCTTTCTCCTTTTCGACCTTCAGGAGATCACCCACGGCAAAAAGGCCTTTCTCAACTGCACGCGCAATGTTCTGATCCGCGACTACGCGACCACCTTCCCCCGGGATCTGGCCATTATCGAACTGCTCGAAGATATTCCTGCCGACGACGAGGTCCTTGCCGCCTGCAGTGCCCTCAAAAAGATGGGATACCTGCTCGCGCTCGACGATTTCGTCGACTCACCCGCCTGCTCGCCCTTGCTTGAGTACGCCGATATCATCAAGGTCGACTTCCTCGCCAGCAGTGAGCAGGAATGCCAAAGGCTGATCGAAACCTACGCTCCCAGGGGGATCAAGTTCCTTGCCGAAAAAGTGGAGACCCAGGAGCTTTACGAACAGGCTGTGATGATGGGGTATTCCTATTTTCAGGGCTACTTCTTCAGCAAGCCGGTCATCGTCTCCCGCAAGGACATTTCAACCGCCAAGGTCCATCACCTCAAAATCATCCAGGAAATCAACGCCCCCGACATCGATCTCAAAAAGCTGGCACAGACGATCCAACTCGATATTTCCATTTCGTACAAGCTGTTGAAGTACATCAACTCGGTCGGGTTCGGGCTGGCGTGCAAAGTCAACTCCATCGAGCATGCGCTGATGCTGCTCGGGGCGAGGGAAGCCAGAAAATGGATTTCCCTGATCGCCATGACCGGGCTCGGCGACGATAAGCCGGACGAGTTAATCCTTAGCTCCCTGATGCGGGGCAAGGCCTGCGAAACCCTGGCCCCGCTGGTCGACATGCAAGAGCATTCATCGGACGTCTTTCTGATGGGGCTTTTTTCGATGCTCGATGCCCTGATGGGGCGCCCTATGGAGGAGGTCCTCGAACAACTCCCGATCATGGACGACATCAAAAAGGCGCTGCTCGGAAACACCGGTCCCCTGCAGGACCTGCTTCAATTGGTCATCGCGCTTGAAAGGGGAGACTGGACAACCATGAGCCTTCTGGCCAGCGACCTCCGTCTGCAGGAGGAGAATCTTGGCGACCTGCACCTCGAGGCGATGCAGTGGGCCCAGAGCATGCTTAACCTCTGATGGACCATACCGCTCTGGCTGCCTCACCGGCCGTGGGACAACCGGCTGAAAAATCCGGAGCGGGGCAAATTTATGCTCTTTTCCATTGCAATGTGGGCCGATTATATATAACAATTAAGGTCATATTTAACCGGAAAGCCCTCACCGCATTGCCAAGGAGCACTGAATGAAGAAATGGCGCTGCATCATCTGCGACTATATTCACGAAGGGGACGAGCCTCCCGCCGACTGCCGCGAATGCGGAGTCTGCAGGGATAATTTCGAAGAGGCCGTGGAATAACCGCAAGGGACACCTATCCTATGCGGGCCCACGCCCGAACCAACAACCACCTCAGGAGGAAATTCATGTCTTTTGTCACTCTGGACCAGGTCATCAAGTACGCGGTTGAGCGCGAAGAAGCCGCCTTCCAGCTCTACACCAAGGCCGCGGGCATGTCGACCGACATCGCCGCCAAGGCCGCGGGCATGTCGACCGACATCGCCGCCAAAAAGATGTTTCAGGAAATGGCCGCCGAAGAGGCCGGACACAAGCAGGTTTTCGGTAAAATGGACCAGGAAAAAGCGAATAAATACAAAGACACGACCATTCCCGACATGAAAATCGGCAAGTACCTGGTCGATGTCCCGATGAAGCCGAACATGACCTACCAGGAAATCCTCACCTTCGCCATCAAGGCTGAAGAACACGCCTACCAGCTCTACACCATGGCCGCCGACGCGACCGCGGATCCTGACCTTCAGAAAATCCTCCGCGTCTTTGCCGACGTTGAAAAGGGACACAAAATCAAGGTCGAAACCCTTTATGATGAACATGTCCTGACGGAGAACTGAGCGTCGCTACCGACCATCTGCCAGCACGCTATTGGCCGGCCAGAACTCACGGATTCAGGTTCAACAAAAACAAGCCCCCGAAACAGCTGTTTCGGGGGCTTGTTTTTTCGCGGAGGCCGAGCAGACGGTCAGAAAAGGTCTTCGCGGTAATCGGGGACTTCGTTGTACCAGCCGGGGCGCTCTTTGGCCTTGGCCAACGACGCGTCGACTTCGTCGATCAGACGCTGGCGGTCTTTGGGGTAGCTGCCGGCGAGGTTGAGGAAGTTGGAAACGTGGTTGGAACGCAGAATGGTTTTCTTCGGAGACAGGTGCCTCAGCATCTCGGCGGCCTCTTCGAGGATGCCCCCCCGGGATAGGGGCGTTATGGACCGCAGAAACTCGTCATTATGACGAACGAAGAGGGTCAGCAGAGAAAAATACTCGGGGGAGAGTTCATTCACCCATCGGGCGGTGGCCCGGGCATGCTCCAGGCTGCGCCTTTGTCCGGCCAGGCCGAGAATCGCCGTGACCGACAACTTCATCCCGGCGTCTTTGGCTTTGCGGCACAACTCAAGCATCTGCTCCGCCGAATACCCCTTGTTGACGGCAGTGAGGGTCGGCGGGTCGGCGCTCTCGAGGCCGAAGTACAGAATCCTGAGCTTTTTCGCCCGCAGCAGACTCAGCTCCTGCCCGCTTTTGGTGGTCAGGCTTTTGGGGGAAGCGTAGGCCCCGACCCGCTGCAGATGGGGGAAGGTGTCTGCAAGGGCGTCCAGGATGGCCAGAAGGCCTTGCTGCGGATAGACCAGGGCATCGCCGTCGGCGAGAAAGACCCGCTGGATATGTGGCCGGTGATGCACGGGGATCGAACGGATCTCGGCAACGATCTCCTCTACCGGGCGGACGCGAAACGATTTGTTCTTGTACATGCCGCAGAAGGTGCACTGGTTCTGGGAACACCCCAGGGTAATCTGAAAGATCAGGCTGCGGGCCTCGCTGGGAGGACGAAACAGCGGCTCGTCGTAATCGAAGTAGTAAAACATTTAAGCACCTCCAGACAGGCAGGAAGGCCCTGCCGACCATCGTAACGTCCAAAGAATACCATCCTTTTCGGAACGAAACAAAACTTTATCGAAGGCCGCAAGGGTGCAGCTGAGGCCCCCTTGCGAGCGCCGCAGTTGCAGCGCGCCCGAAGATGCTATAATAGAGAGGTAGAGATAAATTGACCCCCGCCATGGCGGAGAAGGGAAGGCACCATGAAAAACAAAAAGTTTGAACGTATCTGCGAAGCGGTTCAACATGGCGAAGACAAGACAGTCGAGCATATGATCACCCACAAGGCCGCCAAGGTGGTCGCCTGCCACGGAACCAACTTTGAGGTTGAACTTACCGAAGAAGAGCACCAGAGTTGGGCGATGCAGAACTGTGAAGAAAACCCCTGATCACCACTCCCCGCAGGTGGCAGGGTAGATAAGGCGTTGTGGCATGAGTATGCCTCCGTTCACCACAACAGAGCTGACCAGAAGCTGCTTGCGGATCGAGGAGGAAATCGACGCCAAACGACTCGAACTGTCCCAGCTGACGGAAGACTTAGCCGCCCTTGAGCTCGAGGCCACCGATCTGCACCGCCTGCTGGGGCTGTTCGAAAGGCGCTACCTGACCAGCGTCGGTGCCCTGTATGTAGAACTCGACGTCTTGTATGCCCGCATTGCCGAGGCGCGCAGCAAAAAGGCCGCAGCCGATGACGACGATGCACGTCGCGATGCGTTTCGGGCCCAGGCTCGAGCCGACCAGAGCGCCAGGGAATACCAAAGAGCCCATGCCGAGCCCCCGGAAACCATCGCCAAAGGCCCGATAACCTCCTCACTGAAAAAACTCTACCGCCAGATCGCCGCCCGCATCCATCCTGACAAGGCCCAAAGCGAAGCCGCACGACAATCGCGCACCCGGCTGATGGCCGAACTCAATGAAGCCTATGCACAAGGGGATGAATCGCGCATGAGGGAGATCCTTGAGAACTGGGAATCGAGCCCGGAGACGGTGGCGGGATACGACGAGGCGGCCGATCTGGAAAGGCTGACCCGGACCCTTGCACAGGTCAGGCTCAAAATATGGGAGATTGAGGGGGAATTGCGGCGAACGAAACTCTCCGAGCTTTACAGCCTCATGCTACGGGTTGAGGAGGCGCAAAGCCACGGTGAGGACCTTCTTGGGGAACTGGCGGCGGAACTCAGCGCCGAGATTCGACTGGCCAGACAGATTCTGGAGGAACTGCAGGGGAGTGAGTGATGACCGATATCGAAAAACTGGGACAGATGGTCACCACACGGTCCCGCCAGCTGAGACAGTCGACACCGACCGGCCTGGTTTCCCGGGGGCTGGGAGATCTCGACCGGCTAGCCACCGATCCGGAGCTGAAACGGCTGATCGACGAGCTTCAGCACCCGGCCAACTGGAACAGGCAAATCGACGCCTGGCAGCAGATTCGCCGGTTGGCCCCGGAGACACCGGGCTGGGTAAGCTCGCTCAAGCAGGTGCTCAATGACGATGGGGGCTGGGCGTCGATTCTCGCCGCTGAAGCCTTGGCCTGGCATGGCCGTGCAGAGCGGGAAGCCATTCCGGTGCTGATTTCGACCCTTGAATCGTCCCTGACCCTGGGACTGTTTGAATGGGCGCGAGTCGCCTGCGGCGCCATGGGCAAATACCGCAACCTCCCTGAGCAGATAGTGGCTCCCGCCCTCCCCGCATTGCTCAAGGCCCTCGACGTCTCCGACCCGGACGTGCGCGGTTATGCCGCCATCACTCTCGGCAACCTGGGGCCCCTGGGCCAGCCGGCACTGGTTCAGCTGGCCCGACTGGCGGATTTGGCCGAGCCTCCGCTGAAGGACTGCTACCTCGAGGCGCTGCAGAAGATCGAACCGCACGCACGCAGTGGCCGGGAAGCCCTGTTGGCCGCTCTCGAGGCCGCCGACCCCGCCCTGCGCTGCCGAGCTCTCGACGCCCTGGCCGAGGGGGGATGCGTCCCCCCGGAGGTTGTTCCCCAGCTTCTCGCCCTGGTCAACGACCAGGACCGCAACGTGCGCAAGCATCTGGCCCTGACCCTTGGCGAACTGCGTACCGAGGAGCAAGCGGCCCTCGGCAAGCTGAAACATCTTCAGGAAGACAGCGACCCCGCCGTTTGCCTGGCGGCTTCCTACGCATTGACCCGACTCGGCATCGAGCCGCAGCGGCATCTCAAGCACCTGCGCCAGAACCTGCAGAACCCCGACCCCGAGGCTCGCCACCTGAGCGCATGGGCCTTAGGCCATACCGGCGGCCATCAACGCTGGCGATCTCAGCGCGCCCTCAAGGGGGCTCTGAGCCGGGAAAAGAACGACCAGGTCAGGGTGAGTATGGAAAAGGCCATCGCCAATTTAAAGGAATAAGAAGCCAGCCCCCGGAACCTCGAACCTCGCTACTATAGCAGGGCGTCTATGGCATCAAAGTCCAGTTCGGTTTCCGCCAGGCTGCGGATCAGGGCGATTTTCTCGGTGTCTTCCTCGGTAATCTTGGAAACGTCACCGGTAATTCGGGCAAAAGCCTCTGAATTGGTTATTTCGGTTCGGATGTAGGGAATATTGCTGTCGTCGAGAATCTTCTGGGTGATTGCCGAAACGGGGGAGAGCCCGGCCACAACCAGGCCGGCGATCTTCTCCTTGTACTCGGGCAGGTGATGCAGCGACGCGAGCATCACCATCAATTCATCGCGGCTGCTGTTGACCAGAAGCAGGCTCGACTCTTCAAGAAGATCGGCGACACGCTGGGCCGAAGCGGCACCGAGTTGAACATGGTGGACGATACGGCTCGCTTCCGTGAGATCACCCTTCAGGGGGCAACCGAGAATTTTTTCGATTCGGCTGAGGGTCGGATTGGCAAGAATCGGCGAATAGTTGAACCCGCCGTCGACAGCGATGCCCGTCCCTTTGAAAGCCTGGCGCATATAATGGATATTGGCCTCGCGCTTCTCAGGTATCAGCTTGTTGGACAATATCAGCTTGACGTCGATCCCCTCCTGCCTGAAAACCGCAAGGTTCATGCTGACCGCGTCGATGGCGTTGCCGATCCCCCCCCCCGATATGATCATGACCGGCGAACCGACCGCCCTGGCGAGCCGGGCGTTGCTCATCCCCAAGACCGAACCGACGCCGCTGTGTCCGGCCCCTTCAATGACCAGGAAATCGTAACGTTTTTCGAGTTCGGCAACCGCATGGCAGACTTTTTCAAGAAGAGCGGCGGCGGAAATCTTGCCGTCGAGAACCTCTTTGGTCATGCCGGGGTAGACCGCGATCGGCGACATGAACTCGATGTCCCTCGCCAGGCCGAATACTCCGGCCATCAGGGCGGCATCTTTATCGACGGTCAAACCGTTGAAGGTCGTCAGCTTGGGACCGAGCGGCTTGATGAAACCGACGCGATCATATTTTCGACTTGCCAGGTGCATCAGGGAAAGGCTGGTCGTCGTCTTTCCGGAGTCTTTTCCCGTGGCGGCAATAAATACTTTTTTGGCCATCAAATATCTCCTCTTTCGTACGGAAGTCCCTCTCCGGGCATCTCGATCGATGGAGCGTCTGCCCCCGCAAGCCGTATACAAACACAAAAAACGAAAAAAGACACCCTCAGGTGTCTTTTTTCGTTAAAAGCCGTCTAGCGGCTGATTCGCAGTTGGTAGGCACGGGCGGGATTGAACCGCCGACCCCTACCGTGTCAAGGTAGTGCTCTCCCACTGAGCTACGTGCCTGCGTTGAAGCGTCGTGTTTGTACCTAATTTGCGGCGGCATGTCAACATTTTTTATCGAAAAAATTGCCGCCCCCATACTTTTTCAGTGTCCCCTTCAGCCTCAGCTGTCAACCGAATGCCACAATGCCTGCAAATGACGCGGCCTTCACCCGGCGGTCCGGTTAATCGTCCTGAGCGTCCTCGTGCTCCAGGTACGGCGGCAAAAGTCCCATCATGCCCGGGATTGGAGATCGACCAGACCACCTTGCCGTCAACCTGGACCGGGCGATACCCCGCGATATCGATGGTCAAGGTATAGATTCTCCCCAGGTCAAGGGGAGGGTCGATCTCGACGAACATCCCCCCCGAGGAGACATTCCTGGTTTTTCCGGTGCGCGTCCCCTTTTTCACTTCGATGGCGACGGGCCACTCAAATGGAAAACGGGGGGCCTGGCGGTCCCCGGGCTCTGATGCTGTCGTTACGAACGGATCCAACTCTGCCACTAAGTCCTCCTGAACAGGGTCAAAATATGAAAAACCTAACCAGTAATTTCTTATACCAGCGTTTTAATATCGCAGAAATGCCGATTTGTCGCAAGGGTCTTAATGCCATGGACGGGCTACAAACTTCCTTCAGCCGGCACATGCCCCTGCGGTTCAAGGCGGACAGGCTCCTGGTCAATGGGTGGATTGGGAAAAGGCCATCTGGTAGAGGGTGAGAAGGATCTCGAAAACGATCAGCAGCGTAATGTACCACTCGACCCGCAGAGACCGTTTGTCCTGCAGCATGCCCAACAGCGTTTCCGCAGTGCGCGAGATCAATTCCAACTTGCGTTCAAGCTCAGGTACGAACCTTTTCGCGCAGCAGCCTTCTTTGTTCGGCGAGACAGAACGATGTGATCGAGTCGACATCTTTGGGCTGAATTTCGGTGTACTGAAAAGCGCCATGACACTGATTGCTTCCCAGGGTGACATGCCGCACCAGCCGGGCTTCACAGCGAACGAGTCGGTTGGGCTCCGGCAGGCCGATGACAAGAACCACTTCATGGCTTTCCTGCAGGGGCTCGGAAACCGGAAACCGGATTCCCCCGCCACTCAGGTTGACCCGCTTCAATTCCACCGAGGCCACCGGGTCGGCGACCATCTTTTTCCAGTAGCCCACCAAAACTTCTGTATCCACTCGAAAGTACTGCCTCTTCTGCACGGGGGGGGCCGATTCGATAAAAGAGAAAACGAGTGTTCTCTCATCCAGGATATCGACCAGAACGGCCTGAATCACAAAGATGCCGACCGGGGTACGACACTGGATAAACGCCTTGCCCCCCAACCTGATGTCCTGCAGAGGCAGCCTGCCGGGAGGGAAAAACCCTTCAAAATGAGGTTCCTCGAAATATCTCAGACAGTGCGGAGGATACATGCTTTAAACACCTGAAAGACACAAGATCGAAAAGGTCCATAATAAATCAAGGTCAAGACAGGAGTCCAGACGTTTTTTTAATGACCGATTGTCGATCGACCGCCTGCACTTTCAGGCAACAAAGACGCCGGCTTTTTCTTAGAGTTTCTGAAAATCTGACCCGAGAGGGGAAGCGCGCAAAAGGAGCAACAGGCCCGCTCTCCTGTCAACGGCGTTTTTTGCCTCCGCAGGATATTTGGCTGTGTGGTGTTCCGACAGGCGCCGACTGCACAAAGGAGCCGCCGAGAACCCGGCATCAGCGCCACGACCTGAAAACGGTCAGGGCCAGCAATGCCCAACCCGCCAGGAAGGCGACGCCCCCCAGGGGGGTAATCATCCCCAGCCAGCGGACACCGCTGATCGAAAGGAGGTACAGGCTCCCGGAAAAAAGGACGATCCCCGCGGACAGCAGCCACCCCGCCGCCTTGAGTCCTGCAGCGTCCGGCCCCAGCTGAACCAGGAGGCCGACCAGGATCAGACCGAGGGCATGATTCATGTGGTATTGCACCCCGGTCTGGAAAACGGCGAGCATCTCCTGGGTCAACTTTCCCTTCAAACCATGAGCGCCGAACGCCCCGAGGGCCACCGCCAGAAAGGCGTGCAGGCTCCCCATGCAGACAAACAGTTTCATCTCTCTTCTCCCGGTACGATCTCTCTACGGTGCAGAGTCGCCGTCATAGCGGTAACCGACCCCATGCACGGTCACGATAACCCTGGGCAGTGCCGGTTCAGGTTCGACCTTCTTACGCAACTGGGCCACATGCTGATCGAGAGTGCGGGTGGTCCCCTGGTAGTCGATTCCCCAGGCCCGATTCAGAAGGTCGTTGCGACTGAGCACTTCGCCGGGATGGCCTGAAAAAATCTCCAGCAGTTTCATCTCCCGGGCGGTAAGGCTGAAGGCGTTCCCGTTAAGCCGTCCCTGAAAGGACTTGCGTTCGATGGTGGCCTCGCCGAAGCGAAAGACCTCGGGCAACTCGGCTCGCGCAGCCTCGGGCTCCCGCCGGCAGCGACGCAGCACCGCGGCGATACGGGCGCGCAGTTCGTGCAGACCGAAGGGCTTGGTCACGTAGTCGTCGGCACCGAGCTCGAGACCGAGCACCTTGTCGATCTCCTCCCCCTTGGCGGTGAGCATGATGATCGGCACCCGGGAGTCGATCCGGCGGACCTCCCGGCAGACCTGGTAGCCGCTCATCTCCGGCATCATGATATCGAGCAGCAGCAGATCGACGGCTTCGGTTTTAAAAACCTCAAAAGCCGCCGCGCCGTCCGCCACAGCGACAACCCGGTAGCCCTCGGCCTCGAGGGTGTCGACCAGCCCCTCGCGCAGGTTGTCTTCGTCCTCGGCGACAAGAATGTTAATCGGATTCATGGCTTTTCTCTTTCACGCAGGGTAATGACAATTCAAAGCAGGCCCCACCTCCGCGGTGCGCCCGGTAGACCAGGTCGCCCCCCATATCGCGCAGCAGCTGGCGGGCAATGCTGAGACCGAGGCCGCTGCCGGGCTGCTGTGCCGTCAGGGAGTCATCGATGCGGTAGAATTTTTCAAAAATGCGCCTGCGGTGCGCTGCCGCAATCCCCGGGCCGCCATCGATCACCCGGATCCGGCAGGCATCGGCTTCGCGCACCACCTCGATTTCCAGGGCCGGGCTCTGTTCGGCGTACTTGAGGGTGTTGTCGATCAGGTTGAGCAGCGCCTGTTCGAGAGCGTCCCGGTCGGCCTCAACGGTCAGCCTTCCCTCGGGAATTCGCCGCACCAGAGCCATCCCCTTCTTTTCGATGCGCACCGACTGGCTGTCCAGAAGGGCATGCAGGGTGGCGCCGAGGTCCAGGGGTTCGGCGCGGTAGGTCTTTTTCCCCTGTTCGAGACGGCCGAAGTCGAGCACATTGCCGACCAGGCGCGAAAGACGGCAACTTTCCTCGATAATCACCTGCAGGTAGCGGCGGCGCTTGGTTTCATCCGCGATCCGCCCTTCGCCGAGGAGTTCGGCATACATGCGGATGGTGGTAAGGGGGGTTTTCAGTTCGTGGGAGACGTTGGCCACAAAAGAGGTCTTGCGCCGGGCATCGGTCATGTTGCGATAGGCCTGCCAGAGAAGGAGTGATCCGCCGAACAGAATCGCGGCGACAAAGGCGCCCACCACCAGGGTCGAGATGATGTAAAAGCCTCCGTCTCCGGCCCCGGCCAGTGTGCCGGAGGGGTCATAGACGGCCACCTGCCAGTGCGGCAGGGCCGGACCCACCTGCAGGGCGGCCACCTCGGGGGTCCCGGGGGAAATCAACGCCGCTCCGCTCTGGTGGAAGATTTCCCCGTTGCCGTCGAGCAGGGCATACACCTCGCCGGATGGCGATTCGGGCGGCAGGGTCGCAACGAGACGGGCCAGAAGGGCCATGGTTTCGATCTCGACCCCATAGCGCAACTCACCGCCGGCCGGTTGGACCCAGCCAAGCAGGTACAATCGATTCTCGGAGAACCAGGGGATCCACCCCTGGGCTCCCGGTCCTGAAGCATCGGCCAGAGAGGCCGCAGAAATCGAAGCCGGAGCGGCCGCCTTGGCCTGGGTCAGCTCACGCAGTTCGAGCCGGGCGGAATATTGCTCTTCGGCAGCACTCACCCTAAAGGGACGACCCCGGTCAGGAACCGGGGGGCTCCAGGCCTTTTGTCCGGAAAAGAGGGGTTGGTAGCGCCCGATGAAGGCGGCTTCCTCCTCGCTGAGCGGTCCGCCCGGCGCCGGAAAAGCCAGTCCATCGGAACTCCAGACAAAGACATTGCGGATCAGCGGATTGCCGAGTCGCCACCTGTCGAGGCGGTCATCAATCCCCTGCGGGGGAAAGGAATTCAAGGTTGCAAGGAGCCCCTCCTTGACCTCGGTGACGGCCAGTTCGATACTCTCGGTTACGGACCGGGCCCGGTCCGAGGCTGCGGCGACGGCCGTTCCGGCAATGCGCTGCTGCTCGTGTTTCAGCAGGCGCAGGGCGCCCACGCCGATCAGCAGGGTCGGTATCAGCAGCAACAGCCAGGCGGCGATTATGAGTCCGTTCCGTTTCATTCCCGGTGATCCTTTGCACCGTCACGCTGGAGGAGGTCGGTCCGTCCCCCCCCGGCGGGAGAAGTGATTCAGTATTTTTTCTGCTGGCTTCGCACCCGGAAACTCTCGGAGCGAAGACCTTTCTTGCGAGGGCTGCTCAGTTTGTCTTCTTCAAATTCGACGGCATCGGCGTCAAGGGCGGCCGCTTCGCCTGCCAGATCGTCAAAACCGAGCTGAACGTTCTTTTCCTTGAGCTCTTCGCTGGTTTTGCGCAGCGTCTGTGCAGCCTCGTCCTTGCGCCCCTGGTTATAAAGATCGAGAGCCTGGTCGCGGGCCACCGCCATTTCATTTTCGACCACCGCTTCCTGCACCTTCTTGTTGGCGCCTTCGCGAACCTCGGCCATGCTGCCGGTAAAGCGTGCCTGGATTCGGGCCTCGGACTTTTCGACTTTGGAGGTCAGGGCGTTTTCGTAGGAACAACGGGCCTCGGCCAGATCGAGAGTGGCACCGGGCTCCGCCGAGGGAACTTCAACCTCGACCAGGGCGTACTTTTCCTGACCGCCGTACAACTGGTTCATCTGAATTTCAACATGACGACCGCGAATCCGCCCATCACGACCGATAATCCGCAAAGGACGAATCCCCCTGGGGCATTCGATTTCGATCACCACCTTGCGGGCGGCCACGCTGAGAACGTCGCCGAGTTCAGAAGCGAAGATCCGGGAAAGATCACGGCTGTCCTCGACGAAATAATGATTGCCGTCGCTGCGGGCGGCCAGCCGGGTCATCAGGTCTTCGTTGAAGTCGGTACCGATCCCCATGGTGGTCACTGAAATCCCCTCTTTAAGCAGCGCCGATCCGAGACGGGCCAGGTCCGAAGGTGAGCTTGGACCGACGTTGGCCAGGCCATCGGACAGGAGGATCACCCGATGAACGAAGGGGCGATGGATATGCTTGCGCACCTCGGCTGCGCCCTGGCTGACCGCTCCGAACAGGGCGGTATTGCCGCCCGGGAAAATACTACGTATCTGGGCCTCGATCCACTCGGTATTTGCAGCACTCTGGGCCGGAACCAGGGTCTGTACCTGGTGATCATAGACCACCAGGGAAAAGATATCCTGCGGGCCGAGTCGCCGCAGCGCCTCGATCGCCGCCTGTCGGGCCTTTTCGATCTTGCTGCCGGACATCGAACCGGAACGGTCGAAGACCAGCGACAAGTTGACCGGAGGACGAGCGAGATCCCGAGGAATTTCCGGCACGTCGAGAGCGACCTTGATGACGACCTTCTGCGACGTGCCGGCCGGCAAGAACTCGCGGTCGATGGCCAGACCGCAGTTGATCAGGGGACGAGCGGCAAACGCCGCCGGGACCAGGGCGAGAGCTACCAGCAGGACGAGCAGGGTCAGGATGGCAGGTTTGAATTTCATAGCGTGCTCCTTTCGCGTACCGTTAGGTTGAAAGTGCCTCTGCCTCTGCCTCTGCCTCTGCCTCTGCCCTCTGCCTCTGCCCTCTGCCCTCTGCCCTCTGCCCTCTGCCCTCTGCCCTCTGCCCTCACCCCCGCTTTTCCCGGCTCCCCAGGCGTTCGATGGCCCGAAGGTGCAGGCGGGCTTCCTCGGCCAGCTCCTCACTGCGGGCCACGTCGATGGCGGCCAGAAAATAGTGATAGGCGCTGGTGATGCAGCGCGGTTTATGGATCAGGGCCTTGCCCGCCCCGAGGTAGGCATGCTCAAGCAGGGCATCGCCGGGGCGTTGGGCGATGAAGCGCCGAAAGATCCCCAGGGCCCGGTCGTAGTCGGCGCGGGAAAGAAAGAAATCGCCGATGGCCAACAGGTCCGGGGAGGTCAGCGTCCGGCGTCTATCGGAGCTGAGGTATCTCTGGTAGAGCGCAGCGGCCTGTTGGGGGTTTCCGGCCCGCAGCAGGCCGGCAATTTTTTCTCCAGTCGCCGCCCGGTCCGGCGGACCCTCCTCCGGCAGCGCCTCCTCCTCCCCCCAGCCCTGTCGCTGACGCAGCATTGGCGGCACCCGGTCGACGGCGTAGGCCAGGGCGAAGCCGGCAATAAACCCGCCGATATGGGCTCCGTGAGCGACCCCTCCGCCGCCGCCCCGGTTGACCAGGAACGGCAGCAGGTTATCGACCATCAGGTAAAAACCGAGTACCCAGCGGGCGGGGATAAAGAGGGTCGTCATCAGAATGGGGAAGAGAAAAACAAAGGTCCTGACCCGGTTGCGGGGAAACCACAGGAAATAACACCCCAGCACCCCGGATATGGCTCCGGAGGCGCCGACCAGGGGGACCAGAGATCCCGGCACGAAAATGGCGAAGAAGAGAGTCGCCGCCACCCCGGCCCCGAGGTAGAAAAGGACATAGCACAGCCGGCCGAGTCGGTGCTCGACATTATCGCCGAAGATCCACAGGAAAAGCATGTTTCCGAGCAGATGCATCCAGCCGCCATGGAGAAAGAGGGAGCTGAACAGGGTTTGCACCGAAGGCGCGCCGGGACGATACCCGTGGCGGAACACGAAAAGGTCGTAGGCCGACAGCTGGTCGATCGCGATACGCGCCTGCATGGCATTGCGCACCCCCATGACTTTGAGGTAATCGATCAACAGGGGGTCGCCCGGGTTGACCGGAGCGTTGGTCAGAGGGAGGGAGACAAAAAGAAAGACCGCGACATTGAGGCCGATAAAGAGGTAGTTGACATATGGGGTCCCGGGGGGATTGGGGCTGTCGCTGATCGGAAGAAACATTCGGTAACACCCTCCTGTCACAAGTCACGACGGTCAGGTCGTGAATGACCAACACAGGGGCATCTTACCATAGCCGCCCCCAACGACACCACTCTTGCATTTCCCCCCTCAAACAGCTATTCTCGGCCGACCGGAGGTAATCTAAGTGAACTTTCTCTACATTCTCGATCTTGTCGGCACGGCCGCTTTTGCCGCTTCAGGGGCCTGGGCCGGCATTCGCAGGGAAATGGACCTGCTGGGCGTTCTGGTCCTGGGGCTGGTCACCGCAACCGGCGGCGGCACCCTCCGTGACGTGCTGCTGGGGGACTCCCCCCCCTTCTGTCTCAAGGACGAAACCTACCTCTACATCTCCCTGGCCGTCGCGCTGGCGGTCTTTTTCCAGCACCGACGGCTCGAGTTTCTGCAGCACCCGCTCCTCTATTTCGACGCCATCGGGCTGGGTACATTCGTCGTCATCGGCACGGGCAAGGCTCTCTCATTCGACCTTGGATTCATCGGCGCGGTCATGATGGGGGTTATGACCGCCACCGCCGGAGGAGTCGTTCGCGATATCCTGTCGGGACAGGTCCCGCTGATCCTGCGCAAGGAAGTCTACGCTTCGGCCTGCCTGGCCGGGGGCGCGCTGATGACCCTGATGCATTATACTTCTGTTCCACCGAACCTGGGTGCAGCCATCGCTGCAATAACGGTCATCACCGTACGCCTGCTCGCCATCCGGCACAACTGGGCACTCCCCAGGGCCACCCCGTAAACAGGCGCCGCTTACCGAGCAGCTGCAATCGAAAACCAAGTTGAACACGCGTTGCAACTTTGCTTAAACTTAAATATAAATGATCAATCTCAGGAGGGCACGATGTACAAGGTACGGATAAAAGGCACAGCAAAAACTCTCACTGTCGGCAAGGTGGTCTGCCTGGCCCGCAACTACAGCGACCACATCAAGGAACTCGGCAACGAAACACCGGACAAACCGGTTCTGTTCATCAAACCGGCCAGCAGCATTATCGGCCACCGGGAGTCGGTCGTCATCCCGCGATTCTCCAATGACTGCCACCACGAGGTCGAGCTGGCGGTGCTGATCGGAAAGTTCGGAAAGAACATCTCCGAGACGGATGCCATGAACCACGTGGCCGGTTACGGAATCGCCATCGACATGACCCTGCGCGACGTACAGAACGAACTGAAGCAGAAGGGACTCCCCTGGGAAATCGCCAAGGGGTTCGATACGGCCTGCCCCCTCTCCAACTTCGTCCCTGCCGCCGAGGTGACCGACCCCCACAACCTCCAGGTCTCGCTCAAGGTCAACGACGAAATTCGCCAGAGCGGTTCGACGGCGCAGATGATGCGCCGTGTCCCCGCCATCATCGCGGCGGTCTCCGAAGTCTTTACCCTGGAGGAGGGGGATA
>CALZIC010000200.1 GCA_945787285.1 uncultured Desulfuromonadales bacterium | reverse complement strand
ACCCGACGTGCCCTGGCCGTCTGCAACGCACCCTCTCCGGCGGCCACCTCGGCCATCCCCATCGGCCGTCATATCGTCGACCGGCTCAAGGCCCTTATGGAGGACTGAGGGGCGACGGCCGGGGGGATGATTGTTAAAAGAGAAAAGCCAGGACCGCTTTCGGCGGGGTCCTGGCTTTTTCGTTGCCTCCGGTGGAGGCGGCAAGGGATTTTTTCTTGAGCCGAGCGAGCCAGGGGTGCGGCTGCACCCCCTTTTTTTTGTCAGTGGGCTTCACTTGGCGTCTGGGGGGCTTTACGCTGAAGCAACTTTTGGTAAGGCAGCTTGCCGAAGTCGATGCTGGCGCGTTCATGGCTGTCGCTCAGGGCGAAGCCCTTTGCCAGAACCACCTCTTCGATCCCCTTCATATGCAGGGCCCCCCACGGAATAACGACATTGTCGTAGTTTTGCAGGGCTCTTTCCAGGTGCCTGGTTACTTCCCTGTTCCGTTTCAACAGGATGTCTTCCATGATGACCTCGTTGGTATCCGGAGTCATGTGTTGTTGCGCCCAGGCGTTGAAGGCGATGTAGCTCTCGATAAAGGACGGGCTGTTCAGAAAAAACCTCGCCATGGCGTTAATAAATTCAATCGTCTGCGGTTCAAAGTCGCGGATGTCGATGTCCGCCCTGACGATATCCGGGCCGCCTCCCGTATTTTCCTGGAGGTCTGAACTGCCCATCTCGTCCCCGGCGATGACCCGGCCTTCGAAGCTCATCTCTTCCTGCGATGCAAGACCCAGCAGTTCAGCGACCTTTCCATAGCTGAACCTGGACTGAAGGAGGTTGTCCTGATCGGTGACCCCTTCGGCAAGGATGATGGTGCGCCCTGCAGGAATGGAGGCTGCCAGTTCGTCATAATAGTCCTTGGCACCGATATGGACCATGCCGGCCAGTCGGATCGTTTTATCATCGAGGCTGTAGACCCGTTCGCTCATGTAGAGCCCGTCGTGCCCGAGGCGCACAAAACCGGCCGTATGGTCCTCGATGTAGATACTGAGCGCGGCAAAACCGAAAAAGATCAGCAGCAGCGGCAGAATAACCAGGTTTCCTGCAATAAAGAAAAGGGTGTTGCGGGGGCTGAAGGCCGGCGTTCTGAACCTCTTTGGAGTCAGCAGGGGACTCTGACCGCTGCTGAGGCGCAAATAGAGCAGGGACAGGCTGGCAAGCATGACCTGCAGGGCTGAAGGAATCAGGGCATAGGGGCTTGCGGTTACCAGCGAGGTCAGCGGCCACATGCCCAGGGCACCCCAGAGTATGAAGAACACCAGGGGTAAATAGATCCGCTTGGGCAATCGCCGGTCGAATCCCAGTGAAATGTACAGAGGAACGCAGAGCACCATAACGACCAAGGCAAGATAGTTGCGAATTTCAGAGAGCGCCTGGTTGTCGAAGTGGATGCTCAAAAGGTCGTCGACGAAGGAAATGCCGCCGTCGGCCAGAAACAGAATAAGGAACAGGTTGGCGAATATTCTCATGGTATCAGCCTGACCGTTTTGGGGTTCGAGAGGCTCGGCCTCCCTGGATCCGGGGGAATAAGAAATTTTTCACACCCTAGTCTACCTGTTCGCAAGGCCGGATAAAAACAAAAAAAGGGCGGGAACCTTTATTTATGGTTCCCGCCCCTGTTTGGTGGTCTGGTCTGGCGCCTTATTCCCTGACGAAGGTGTCGATGTCGGTTTCGTGAACCATACCCATCAGGCGGGCGTACTCCGATTCGATTAGGGCATAATGGTTATGGGTTGATTTGGCATTTTCCTCGAAAACCGCCCGGACTGCGGGGTCCTCGATTTTGGCCGCCATCTCGCGCAGGGCTTTTTCCAGGGTCTGCTCCTTCTGCATGGCCAGTTCCATCGCCTTGCGCTCGTTAAAGTCGGCCAGCAGGGCCTTGTCCAGATCGGAAATCCAGTCCGAATCCTTTTCCGGGGGGGCGTTGATAAACTCGTCGAAAGAGGGGAGGTCGCCTCCCTGGTACGTATCGAAAAACTGCCGTGCGTGCTCCGCCTCTTCCCTGGCCAGGAGTTCAAAGGTCTTGACCGCGGCGGGGTCCTTCATGTGCTTGGCCGCGGTAAGGTAGAAGTTCATGGCGTTTTTTTCGGTCATGACGGAACGCTTGAGGGCGGTTTGAATATCGATTTTTGTGGGCATGTTGCGGTCTCCTTTGTTGATGGAATGACAAGGTGGATGCTAGTGCACTGTGCGGCTAATCGTGTCCTATAATTCCGGCCCTTTTGACCGCTGTCTTCGTTGTGCCTCCTTGACTTAACGCAAGGCTAGGCCTGCGTCGGCAACGCCTTGACAGAAGTCAAAATGACTCAGAATTAACTGACACGATTAACCAAACAGTCCACTGGGCTGTGAGACATCGTTGTAACGCTGTTTGCAGAATGGTGGGCTCGATCCGTTTCGTTTGTGCTGAATGAATAAGTGACTATTTTACTCCTTTTTTATATGTGCGCAACTCCTTCTTGTAAAAAAGTCGAAATCGAGGTGCTTTTTTCGGCCGAAGGGGCTCTCGAGAAAACAGTCCGTGCGGGTGGCCAAGCAGCACGGTCGGAGGTAGGCTTAATAATAGAAGTGGTTTTACGAACCTTTACGGAGCAAGGGGGAGGAAAGCATGGGAAACCACAGTGCCTATTGTTTTGGCAAGACGATTGAACTCGGTTTTGAAGAGGTGGTGCCGAAGGTACGGGCCGCTCTTCAGGGGCAGGGGTTCGGAATTCTGACCGAAATCGATGTCCAGGGAAAATTCAGGGAGAAGCTCGGGGTCGATTTTCGTCCCTACCTTATCCTGGGGGCATGCAATCCCCAGATGGCTCATCGGGCCCTGTCCTGTGAAATCGATTTGGGGGTCATGCTGCCGTGCAACATCGTCGTCTATGTCAACGATGTCGGGCATACGGCGGTGATGGCCATGGATCCGGCCGGGGCAATGAGCGTCGTGGCCAATCCGGCGTTGCAGGTGATTGCCGGGGAGGTGAGGGGGCTGCTGGTCCAGGCCTTGCAAAGTCTTTGAAGTCAGGCTTCAGTAGGGTTCGTCTCCTCCATGTCTCACGCTGGCCAGAACCACCCCGCCGACGATCAACGCGCCGCCGAACAGGATGTTGGCGGTCAGCGGTTCGCCGAGTGCGATCACCCCGGCCAGGACGCCGACCAGGGGAATTCCGTTGAGCAGGTTGTTGGTTAGCGCCACCCCGAGGGCGGGGAGCGCCTGGTTCCAGAGATGAAAGCCGAGGGCCGAACAGAGAACGCCGAGAAATACCACCCCGCCCCAGGCCTCGAGGGAGGGGAGAGGAAGAGGCAGAAAGAGGGCCTCGGCCAGGGCGGCGGGAAGCAGGGTGAGGGTGCCGACGGCCATGATCCGCAAGGTCAGCAGCAGGTTGGGATAGCGAACCACCAGGCGCTTGGCGAGAAAGGTGTACCAGACCCAGGTCGGCACCGCCCCGAAAACAAGCAGGTCGCCGGTCAGGGTAGCGTTGCCCCCTCCGTGACCCACGATCAGGACCACCCCGGCGAATGCCGATAACAGGCCGGTCAGGAACAGGGGGCGGGGGAGCCTGCGGTGGCGCAGAGCGCGGGCCGCTTCGGTGAACAGGGGGATGGTGGCGATGATCAGGGCGCCGTGGGAGGCGGTGGTGAACTTGAGGCCGAGGTTTTCAAAACCGAAATAGAGGGTGACGCCGGTAAAGCCGAGCAGGAAGAGGCTGCGGCGATCCTCGGGTGCGATGGCAACGCGGCTGCGGCGCCGGGCCAGCGGCCAGACCAGCAGCGTCGCCAGGGCGAAGCGCAGAAAGGCCAGGGTAAATGGGGGGATCTCCTGAACCGTGGCCCGGGTGACGGCATAGGAGCAGCCCCACACGAGGACCGCGAACAGGGCATAAAAAAGGGGACGCCCCCGGGAGGGGACCGGCGTTTGAGGTGTCTGTGAGGCCATAGAGATAGATTACAAGAAAAAAGGGGACAGGCTGAAAAGCCTGTCCCCTTCGCTGTCAAGCTGACGTTGGCGTTGTCACTGGCTCAGCGGCGGTCGCCCATGACCCGCAGCAGCATCAGAAAGAGGTTGATGAAGTCGAGGTAGAGCCTGAGGGCGCCGAGGATGGCCGCTTTCTGCCTCGATTCGCCGTCGGCGAAACCGGCCTGGCCGATCATCTTGATTTTCTGGGTATCGTATGCGGTCAGGCCGACGAATATGAAGACGCCGATGTAACTGACGACCCAGTGGATCATTTCGCTCTGCATAAAGATGTTGACCACCGAGGCGATGATGATGCCGAACAGCCCCATGAACAGGAAGCTGCCCCAGCCGGTGAGGTCGCGCTTGGTGACCATGCCGTAAATGCTCATGGCGCCGAAGGTGCCGGAGGCGACGAAAAAGGTGCTGGCGATCGAACTGCTGGTGTAGACCAGGAAGATCGAAGCGAAAGTCACCCCGCTGAGTGCAGAGTATAGCAGGAACATCAACGTCGCGGTGGTGGCGCTGATGCGGTTGATGGCCGCCGAAAGGGCAATCACCAGCCCGACTTCGGCAATCATCAGTCCGTAGAAGACCATCTTGTTGCCGAAGATCATCTGCAGCATGGTCTGGCTCGAGAGGGTCAAGAGGGCCACCAGGGCGGTGAGGCCGAGCCCGGCGGTCATCCAGCCGTAGACGCGGGGGAAGAAGCTGTTGGTGGTGGCGAGCGCCGGGGCGCCCGAGTAGACGTTTTCCCTGTCGATCATGGTTTCTCCTGTAATGGTTGGTTATGATTAAGGTAGGGAGTATAGCAGATGTGAGGCTGACGTTGAAAGGGAATGTGCCAAGGGGGGGAGGGGAATGGGCTTAATGTGCAGCCGTTCATACTTGAGCTGACAGACAATGTTAGATTTAAACGAACCCCAGAAGGGACTTTCTGGCCATCGATTGCTGACCGCCGTGCCTGTCCAATGTCCTAAAAATCCTTAGGATAAGTAAGAACCCCCATTCCCCCGCAAAATGTAAGACCGGTGGAGACTTATAGATTTGGGACCCTCAAGGTGTCTGGAGAAGAAGTAGCCAGATTTTCCACCAATATTCGCCGCACCTCATCGATAGCCAACGGGTTCAACTGGCTGGAATGCCCACTGTTGACTATCAGTTCCGATGCCATGCCTTCCAGGTGGGCGCTGCTGTATTCAACGACGCCGTCATTGCCGAGCTTCGGGTCGCCCTCAGTCTTGACCGCGATGATCGAATGCCCCCGCACCCCGGGTGCCAGCGGGATCTCCGCCAGGGCCTTGAGCAGCGGATTGTCCGGCGACATGCCGTCGGCACTGGTTAAGACGGTTTTTTTCCCTCCTAACAGTTTTTTTACATCATCGGTCATATAGTCAAAATACTCCAGGGAGTTCTGGACCATAGTGACCGGCAGTGTGACCAGCCACCGGAGCAGGTTCCGGTTCCACCCTTTGCTCTGAAAGCTCCCCCGGTGCGGGGTGCTG
>CALZIC010000199.1 GCA_945787285.1 uncultured Desulfuromonadales bacterium | reverse complement strand
TCGAGGCTTAAGGAGGCTTACCCATGGCTCACAAAAAAGGCGTCGGCAGTTCCAGAAACGGCCGTGACAGCGCTGGAAAGCGCCTTGGCGTAAAGCGCTACGGCGGCCAGCAGGTTACTGCCGGTTCGATTCTCGTCCGGCAACGCGGAACCACTTTCCACCCCGGCAACAACGTTGGCTGCGGCAAGGACTACACCCTGTACGCACTGGTCGACGGCGTGGTCAAGTTTGAGCGCAAGGACAAGACCCGCCAGAAAATCAGCGTTTACGCTGACTAGTCCGGCGCAAATTCCGCAAAAGATCAAGCCCGAGGTTCGCAACCATGAACTTCGGGCTTTTTTTCTTATCAAACCAGTAATCAGCTTTCAGCCATCAGCTATCAGAAGAAACAAAGACTTTGCTGACTACTGACTGCTGACTGCTGACTGCTGAAAGCTATCGGCTCATACCATGAAATTCGTCGATGAAGTAAAAATCAACGTCAAATCCGGCGACGGCGGCCGAGGCTGCCTCTCTTTCCGCCGCGAAAAATTCATCGAACTCGGCGGGCCCGACGGGGGCGACGGCGGCAACGGCGGCGATATCCTTTTTCGCGTCGACAGCGGCCTCGGCACCCTTCTCGACTTCCGCTACAAAGTCCACTACAAGGCCGGGCGCGGAGCCCACGGCATGGGTAAAAAGCGCCACGGCAAGAATGGAGAGACGCTGGTCATCAAGGTCCCTCCCGGAACACTGATCTTCGACGACGAAACCGGCGAACAGATCGCCGACCTGACCGAGACCGACCAGGAGGTACTGATTGCCAAGGGGGGCATGGGAGGACGGGGCAATGCCCGGTTCGCCACCAGCACCAACCGCGCTCCCCGCCATACCCAGCCCGGCACCCCCGGCGAGGAGAAAATCCTGCGCATGCAGCTCAAGCTCCTTGCCGACATCGGCCTGGTCGGCATGCCGAACGCCGGTAAGTCGACGCTGATTTCCGCTGTTTCTGCAGCACGACCGAAAATCGCCGACTACCCCTTTACCACCCTGGTGCCCAACCTGGGGGTGGTGTCCTACGACGGATTCAAAACCATGGTCATGGCCGACATTCCCGGCCTCATCCAGGGCGCCTCCGAAGGGCACGGCCTCGGCACCCGCTTTCTGCGCCATGTCGAGCGAACCGACCTCTTTCTGCACCTGGTCGATCTGTCGATGATGCAGGAGGGTGACGCTCGCGAAAACTTCGAGATGATCAACAATGAACTGCGCCGCCACGATCCGGCCCTGCTGGCCAAGCCGCAGATTGTGGTGCTCACCAAGTCCGATATCACCGAGGTGCGAGAGCTGCATGAAGAGATCCGCCCCTGGTTCGAGGAACAGGGGTACAAGGTCTTGGAGATTTCGGCCGTGACCGGCGAGGGCCTTCCCCAACTGGTGTCCACCGTAGGGCGCGAACTCGAGCGGCTGCGCTCCGCAGACGAAGACGGGCCCCAGACTCCAGCTTGACAAAGGGCCTCACTGGAGAGTAAGATTGCGCGGTTTCTCTGAAAAATTAGTCACTTCTGCCAAGGGCACAGTGTTAACCCATGCGAAATAAACTCCTGTCCCATGTCAAAAGGGTCGTCGTCAAAATAGGCAGCGGCGTGATCTCCGACCAGGAGGGTCTCGACGCCGCCGCCATGGACTCGATTTCCCGGGACATCAACCAACTGATCGAGCGCGGATACGAAGTGGTGATCGTCTCCTCCGGCGCCGTTTCGGCCGGCAAAAAAGACCTCGGCATCACCGGTCGCCCGACGACCATACCGCTGAAGCAGGCGGCTGCCGCAACACCCTGATGACTCTGCTCGACTTCGGCATCATCCCGATCATCAACGAAAACGACACCGTGGTCGTCGATGAAATCCGCTTTGGCGACAACGACAACCTCTCGGCCATGGTCACCAACCTGGTCGAGGCCAACCTGCTGGTCATCCTCTCCGACGTCGACGGCCTTTACGACCGCGACCCCAACAAGTACCCCGATGCGGTGCGGATTCACGAGGTGGCCCGGATCACCGAGGAGATCGAGAACTCGGCTGGCGACAGCTCCACCAGCCACGGCACCGGCGGCATGGGCACCAAGATCAAGGCGGCGAAAAAGGCGGCCCTCTTCGGTGTCGGCACGATCATCGTCAACGGCCGCACACCTGGAGTGCTGCCGCGCATCTTTGACGGCGAAGAACTGGGGACCTACTTCCTGCCTGCCCGGGATCCGATGGCGGCCAAGAAACACTGGATCGCCTTCACCAAGAAGCCGCGAGGCAAACTCTTCGTCGACCTGGGCGCCAAAAACGCAGTGGTTGAAAACGGCAAAAGCCTACTGCCCTCAGGCATCAAGGGGGTCGAAGGAGGATTCGACCGGGGGGACGCGGTCCGTCTCTGCGACCTGGAAGGGAACGAATTCGCCAAGGGGGTGATCAATTACGCTCTCCCCGAACTGCTTCGCATCATGGGCAAAAAAACGACGGAAATCGAGGGCATTCTCGGGTATAAATACGGGGATGAAATCGTTCATCGCGACAATCTGGTCCTGAAACAATAGACTGCAGGGAAAGGCTCCGAGATCGGCCCGTGGCAATCCCGACCGCCGACCCGCCCCCTGCCGCCTGCAAGGAGAAATAAATGAGCATTAGCGACGAGATGCGGCAACTCGCCGAAGAGGCCAAAAAGGCCGGACGCATCATGGCATCCCTCTCCTCCGGGATCAAAAACGACCTTCTCAACCAGATGGCCTCTGCCCTCGAGAGCCAGAGCCAGGAACTGATCGATGCCAATGAGAATGACCTGGTGGCCGCCCGCCAGCGCGAACTGGCTCCGGCCATGGTCGACCGCCTGGTTCTCAACGAGGAGCGTATCCAGTCGATGGCCGACGGGCTGCGCGAAGTCGCCGCGCTCCCCGACCCGGTCGGCGAAATCACCGGCATGTCGAAGCGCCCCAATGGCATCCAGGTCGGGCGTATGCGCATCCCCCTCGGGGTTATCGGCATCGTCTACGAGTCGCGGCCCAACGTCACCGCCGATGCCGCCGGCCTCTGCCTGAAGAGCGGCAACGCCGTGATTCTGCGTGGCGGTTCCGAAGCAATCCACTCGAACAGAGCTATCGGCGCTATCCTCAAGCAAGCCCTGACCGCAATGGGGCTGCCCGCGGCTGCCCTGCAGGTCGTCGACACCACCGACCGCAGCGCCGTACTTGAGCTGCTCAAACTCGAGGAACTGATCGACCTGATCATTCCCCGCGGCGGCGAAGGGCTGATCCGATTCGTCAGCGAAAATTCGCGCATCCCCGTGATCAAGCACTACAAAGGGGTTTGCCATACCTTTGTCGACGCCAGCGCCGACTTCGACATGGCCGAAAAGATCTGCATCAACGAAAAGGTTCAACGACCCGGTGTCTGCAACGCCCTGGAGACCCTGCTGATCCACAAGGACATTGCCGAAACCTTTGTACCCCGCATCGTTGCAGCCCTGCGCGACAACGGGGTCGAGGTGCGCGGCTGCACCGTCACCCGGGAATTCGCCCCCGACATCAAAGCCGCCACCGAAGAAGACTGGGGCGCCGAATTTCTCGAGCTGATTCTCGCCGTCAAGGTGGTCGATGATCTCGACGAAGCCGCCGACCATATCAACCGCTACGGATCGCTCCACACCGAAACCATCGTCACCCGCGACTACGCCAACTCGCAGCGCTTTTTGCGCGAAATCAACTCCAGCGTGGTCATGGTCAACGCCTCTTCGCGCTTCTCCGACGGCAACCAGCTCGGGCTCGGGGCGGAAATCGGCATATCGACCACCAAGCTTCATTCCTTCGGGCCCATGGGCCTCGAAGACCTGACCACCCGCAAGTTCATCGTGCTGGGGGACGGGCAGATAAGACAGTGAGGAGTAAGGAGTGAGGCGTGAGGAGTTTTCACCTCTCCCCCAACGCCTCACTCCTCACACGCATCAATGAAACTCGGCATTCTCGGCGGAACCTTCAACCCCATCCACCATGCCCATCTTCGCATTGCCGAAGAGGTACGGGAAAGCTGCGCTCTCGACAAGATCCTCTTCCTACCCGCGGCCCTGCCCCCTCACAAAACAGTGGCCGAGGAGATCCCTTTTGAGCACCGTCTGGCCATGGTCGATGCGGCCATTGCCGATAATCCCCACTTTGAGTCTTCGGACCTCGAAACCCGACGCACCGGCAAAAGCTATTCGGTCCACACCCTGGAGATCCTGCGGCAGGAACGGCCCAACGATGAGCTCTTTTTCATTATCGGAATGGACTCCTTCCGCGACCTTGCTTCGTGGCGCGAATACGGCCGATTGTTCGAACTGGCCCACCTGGTCGTCGCCTCCCGCCCCGGAGTGAAAGTGGATGACCCGCGGAGCCTCCTTCCCATTGCTATCAGAACAGAGTTCTGTTATAATTGCGCCGCAAAAACACTCCGCCACAAAAGCGGGACGTCGGTTATTTTTCTACAGGAAACATTTCTCGACATCTCCTCGACAAACATTCGCCAGCTGGTGAAACAAGGACGCTCGGTGCGCTATCTCGTGCCCCCGGCGGTTAATGAATATATTATCAGCCATGGTCTCTACCATGGTCAGGAAAGGTTTTAAACATCTTGCTGTCAAAAGATCGCGCGGTTCTCTGTGCCGCATATGCCCTCGAAAAAAAGGCATTCAATGTCAGAATCCTTGAAGTTAAAGAGATGTCTTCCCTCACCGACTACCTGGTGATTGCATCCGGCCGTTCAGACCGCCAGGTCGAGGCCGCCGCAGAGTCGGTTCGCTTAGGCCTGAAAAAAGACCACGAAACCCAGCCCCTTGCTGTAGAGGGGATGAAGGATGGAAACTGGGTCCTTATCGATTACGGCGATGTCATGGTCCACGTATTCCAGGAACCGGTGCGCGAGTTTTACGATCTCGACGGCCTGTGGTGCGACGCTCCGGAAGTGGCCATCCCTGAAAACCACCGGTGGGACCGCAAACCTGAGGCCCGGTGAAACTTCGTCTTGTCTGCGTAGGAAAACTCTCGGAGAGCTTCCTCAGGGAGGGAGTCGATGAGTTCGCCAGCCGCATATCACGCTACCTTCCTTTTGCCTGTACCGAACTCAAGGAAGAAAAAGGGGGAGGGAAAAAAGCCGACCCCCGGCGGATCAAAACCCTCGAGGGCGAAAGGATTCTGGCTAAAATCCCCGATGATGCTTTCGTCGTCGTTCTCGATGAGCGGGGCAAGGCCCTTACTTCGGAAGGGCTTTCCGAACTGATCGGCAGGCAAATGGTACAGGGAACCCACGAAGTGGTGGCCGTTATCGGCGGGGCCTACGGGCTGAGCGATCCGGTTAAAAAACGGGCGGACCTGCTCCTTTCACTCTCCGCCATGACCTTTACCCACCAGATGGCGCGGCTGTTTTTCCTTGAACAGATGTACCGCGGCCTGACCATATTACGCAACGAACCTTACCATAACCGTTAGGGTGAAAACCCCATAGAGGAGTTACGTACATGGATGAAAAGCAGTTGGAAGAGGCCCGCAAGCGCCTCTTGAAAATGCGCGAAGATATGATCAAAGAGGTACAGAACGCCGAAGCGGCGTCCCTGGAACTCGGTCAGGACGGCGTTCCCGACATCGGCGACATGTCTTCCAATACCTACAGCCGTGACGTGCTTCTCAATCTGAGTGAAAACCAGCGCCAGAAAATCCGCGACATCGATGCCGCCCTCGACCGCCTGGCCCAGGGGGAATACGGGGTCTGCGTCCGCTGCGAGGAGGGCATTTCCCCCCGCCGCATGGAAGTTCGACCTTTTTCCCGCTATTGCATTGAATGTAAAACTGACGTCGAAAAATTTGGTGAATAGAATAGCAGCTGTTTCCGGGCAGTTTGCCCCCAGGAGGATACCATGACCCTGTTAGCCGGCCTGTTACTTATCATTCTGTTTCTTGCGTTCTTTATTTACTTCTCAGGGCTAAACCCCCAGGATGTCACGGTATTTCTCTATGCCGACCACAGCTTTACCACCTCGGCCGCGATCCTGGTGATCGCCTGTATCGCCGTGGGCCTCACCTTCGGCGTCGTTGCCAACTTCTTCAATCTGCTCACCTACCAGATGAAGACCATGCGCAACAAAAACCGTGAAAAGCGGGACAAAGAAGTCACTTCCACCTACCGCGAAGGGATGTCACGGCTTCTTTCAGGCGACACCAAGAAGGCACAGCCCCTGCTGCAGAAAGCCCTTGACCGTGATCCTTCTCGCCTCGAAAGCTACCTGGCCATGGCCAGCGTGCACATCCAGGAAGGGGACGCTGTCGAAGGCATTTCGGTTCTGAACCGGGCCCGCGAAATAGACCCGAAGGCCCTCGAGGTTCTTTTCAAACTGGCCACGACCTACGAAGGAACCGGCCAGAACGACGAAGCGACCAAGCTCTACGAGGAAATCCTCAGCCTTGAAGGAAGCAACCGAAAGGCTCTGCGCAGCCTGAGGGATATCAAGATCAAGCAGAGCCTCTGGAAAGAGGCGCTCGATCTTCAGAAGCGCGTCATCAAGGCGGCCCAGGGAGGCAAGCGCGTTAAGCAAGAGCAGGACAAACAGCTTTCCCTGCGCTACGAAGTGGCGCGCCACGCCCTTCTTGAGGCGAACGACGGCCAGGGCAAGGCCGAACTGAAAGAACTCAAGGACATTATCAAAGCGGCCCCCGATTTCGCCCCGGCCCGGGTTACTCTCGGCGATGCCCTGCGCAGTCAGGGAAAGACCGATGCCGCCTCCCAGACCTGGCTCGAAGGTTACAAGGCTCTCGGCAAAAGCGTTTTCCTTTCGCGCCTCGAAGAGCTCTACATGACCGCCGAGGATCCCACCACCCTGCTCGGCATTTACCGCTCCGCCCTGGCCGAACGGGGCGACGACCTGATGTTCCGCCTCTTTTTCGGCAAACTCTACCTGCGCCTTGAAATGGTCGACGAAGCCCTGGAACAGCTCGCTTTCGTCAAGGATGCCGGGGTTGACGTGCCCCAGCTCCACCTTCTTCTCGGCGAGGCCCACCGTCGCCGCAACCGCATCGACGAAGCTATTGCAGAATACCAGGTGGCCCTCGGCCTCGAACCGCGCCTGCGCCTCGGTTTCACCTGCGAAACCTGCGACGAAGCCTCCCCCGAATGGCAGAGCCGCTGTCCCAAATGCGGCAACTGGGGCTCCTATGTTCTCGAAGGACGGCAGATGATGGTCGCCAAGGCAGCCCCCGCCACCGAGCCCGAGGTCCGCGCCATCCATCACGGGGAACGCAGCGCATGAGCCCGCGCGCCAGAAAACC